>UREO01000038.1 GCA_900546895.1 uncultured Oscillospiraceae bacterium | reverse complement strand
TAAGACCATGAGCCAGCTGGAAAAATACGCCAAATCGCTGCAGTCCGGCCTGCAGAACGTAAAGACCGATATCCAGTCCGACCAGCTTTCCAGCGAGTTCAAGAAAACCTCGGAGGACTTTACCGATTTTCCCTCGCTGATTTACGACGGCCCGTTCTCCGACCATATCAGCCAGATGAAGCCGATGCTGACCGAGGGGCGCGAACAGATCGCCCAGGGCAACGCGCAGAATATCGCGGCGGAATTTCTGGGGGCCACGCAGGATAAGCTTGCGCATACGCAGGACACGGCGGGGAACCTGCCAACCTATAATTTCACCGCAAACAACGGCGGTATCCGCATCTGTGTGACAAAGGCGGGCGGGTTTGTCTCCAGCATGGAGAATTCGCGCGACGTGACCGCCGAAAACCTCAGCTACGAGGACGCGTCCAAAAAAGCCGCCGCCTTTTTGAAGGACCGGGGCATTTCGAATATGAAGCAGAGCTACTACGTCATTAACGACGGCATCTGCACGATCAACTACGCCTATTATAAAGACGATATTATCTACTACCCCGATCTGATCAAGATTTCCGTCGCGCTGGACGACGGGGAAATCGTACTGTTCAACTCTACGGGCTATATCATGAACCACCACGACCGTACGGTAGCCGCCAAAATCACCGCCGACCAGGCGCAGACTTCCGTCAGCAAAAAGCTGACGGTCAAAAAAAGAGGGCTGGCTTTGATTCCAACCCCCGGTCTGAGCGAAGTGCTCACCTATGAATTTGTATGCAGCGGACAGAATAACGAACAGGTTCTGGTCTATATTAACGCAGCCACCGGGCTGGAGGAACAAATTCTGATCCTGCAGATTTCCGACAGCGGGATGCTGACCAAATAGCTCTTATTTCCCGCCCATCAGGCTGACCAGCACGGCTTTCTGCGCGTGCAGACGGTTTTCAGCCTCGTCAAAAATTTCCTTCGCATGTTTTTCAAACATTTCCGCAGTGATTTCTTCGCCGCGGTGCGCGGGCAGACAATGCTGGACAATGGCGTCGCTCTTGGCGGCGGACATGATGTCCTCATTGATCTGGAAGCCCTTGAACGCATCGCGGCGTTTTTGCGCTTCCTCCTCCTGTCCCATGGAGGCCCACACGTCGGTAATCACCACGTCGGCGCCCTTTGCGGCTTCCTTCGGGTCGGTGGTCATGCTGAACGCGGGATGCGTGACCGCAAAATCGAGGACTGCGGCGGCCGGCCGGTATTCCTTCGGACAGGCGACGGCAACCTCCATCTTCATTTTCAGTCCGCCCACGATCAGCGAATTCATCATGTTGTTTCCGTCGCCGATGTAGCACAGCTTCAGCCCGTCAAGGCTGCCCTTGTACTCGCGGACGGTCATCAGGTCGGCCAGCACCTGGCACGGGTGGGAAAAGTCGGTCAGCCCGTTGATGATCGGAATGGTGCCGTTCTGCGCCAGCGCTTCGACCTCCGACTGCTTGAAGGTGCGGATCATGATGCCGTCCAGATAGCGGGAAAGCACGCGGGCGGTGTCCTGTACCGGCTCGCCGCGGCCGATCTGAAGATCCTTCGCGGAAAGGAAAATCGGCAGCCCGCCCAGCTGGTACATCCCGACTTCAAAGGAAACGCGGGTTCTGGTGGAAGCCTTCTCAAAGATCATTCCCAGCGTTTTCCCCGCCAGATGCCGGTGTTCAATGCCGTGCTTCTGCTCGTATTTAAGCTGGTCGGCAAGGTTCAGAACAGAGGTGATATCCTCGCTGGTCAGGTCAAGCATTTTCAGCAGATGTTTCATAGTTGCCCTCCTAAAATCAAATGTTACAGCATTTCCAGTTGATTCTGCAACAAGGTTGTGTTTCTTCCCCGCCTTCGGCGGGGAAGAAACATGCTTTATCTCGCAAACTGAAATGGAATTGCCGTAGTTTACCGTTTTTCTATCTTCCTTTATTCCAGGGTCCGGATCACTTTTTGCAGGACCGCGAGACCCTTGTCAATCTCTTCACAGGTAATCGTCAGCGGCGGCAGGAAGCGGAGCAGCTCTTTTGCCGTCAGAACCAAAAGGCCGCTTTCTGCGCATTTCTGCGCGGCCTCTTTGGCGCTCCCCTTTTTCAGCTTCGCGCCGAGCATCATGCCCAGCCCGCGGACAAACTCGATTTCCTCCATGGCGGAAAGCTTTTCCGTAAGGTACGCGCCCTTTTCACGTACCTCCTGTAAAAAGTCCCCGTTCCCGACCACGTCCAGCACCGCGAGCGCTCCCGCGCAGACGACCGGGTTCCCGCCGAAGGTGGAACCGTGCGAGCCGGCGTCCATCACCCCGCCGAGGCGTTCGGTGCAAAGGCACGCGCCGATCGGCAGACCGCCGCCGAGTCCCTTCGCACTGGTCAGGATATCCGGCATGATCCCGTAATTCTGGAAGCAGTAAAGCTTCCCCGTACGGCCCACGCCCGTCTGCACCTCGTCGACGATGAGCAGGATATCCCGCTCCCCGCAGAACGCGGCCAGTTCCTTTACAAATTCGGCTTCCAGCGGCAGAACGCCGCCTTCGCCCTGCACCAGCTCGATCATCACCGCGCAGGTGTCCCCCGATACGTTTTCCTTTACGCTGCCCATATTGGGAAACGCGTAGGAAAAGCCCTGTGTCAGCGGAGTGAATTTTTCGTGGAACGCGTCCTGCCCGGTCGCCGCCAGCGTAGTGAGTGTGCGGCCGTGAAACGAATTTTGCAGGGTGACGATCCGGTACCGGTTCTTACCGTATTTATCGGCGGCGTATTTCCGCGCCGTTTTGACCGCGCATTCGTTTGCCTCCGCGCCGGAATTCCCGAAAAAGACCTTTGAAAACCCGGTCAGGGTGCAAAGCTTTTCCGCCAGCTTTGTCTGCATGGGCTGATAGTATAAATTGGAGGTATGCTGCAATGTCGCCGCCTGCTTCGCGACGGCCCGCGTCCACCGTTCGTCACAGTAGCCCAGCGAATTGACGCCGATTCCGCTTGTAAAATCGATATACTCTTTTCCGTTACAGTCCACCGCGGTCGCGCCGTGGCCGGAAACAAGCGCCACGGGGAACCGCCCGTAGGTCTGCATAAGATACCTGTGGTCCTGCTCCTGAATTTCTTCCAAGGTCATTTCTGTCACCCCTATTATTACGTTTCTGTTTACGGCATTTCCGGTTGATTTCGCGACATGTTTGGGTTTCTCCCCCGCCTCCGGCGGGGGAGAAACCTGTTTTGTCTCGCAAACTGAAATGGAATTGCTGTAAACGGCATTCCCCATTCGTTTGATAATCAGCAAAACATCGTGCCGATGCCCTCGTCTGAAAAAAGCTCGATCAGAATGGAGTGCGGGATACGCCCGTCGATGATGTGCGCCCGGCTTACGCCCCGCCGCACGGCTTCGACGCAGCAGTCGATTTTCGGGATCATGCCTCCGCTGATGATGCCCTGATTCTGCAGCTTCGGCACGTCGCTGACGTTGACGACCGGAATCAGGGTGCTTTCGTCTTCCTTATTGCTGAGAAGCCCTTTGATGTCCGTCATCAGGATCAGCTTGATCGCGCCCATTTCCGCCGCGATGCGCGCCGCGGCGATATCCGCGTTGATATTGTATACTTCCCCGTTTTCGCCGCCGGCGACGGTCGCCACGATCGGCACATAGCCGTTTGCCGTGGTCTGGGAAACGATTTCGGTATTCACTTCGGTAATTTCGCCAACGAAGCCGAGGTCCTCCCCAGCCGCGAGCTTTTTCGCCTTCATCATGCCGCCGTCCAGCCCGCAAAGGCCGATAGCCCGGCCGTTGTGCCGTTCCAGAAGCTGAACGAGATCTTTATTGACCTTGCCCGCCAGCACCATCTGCACAACGTCCACGGTTTCCGCGTCGGTCACGCGCAGCCCGCCGACAAAACGGCTTTCCTTGCCGATCTTTTTGAGCATTGCGCTGATTTCCGGCCCGCCGCCGTGCACCAGCACCACGTTGATGCCGACGAGCTGCATCAGAACGATGTCGCTCATGACCGCGTCCTTCAGGTCTTCGTTCACCATAGCGTTTCCGCCGTATTTCACAACGACCGTCCTGCCCGCGTATTTCTGTATATACGGCAGGGCCTGAACCAGAACCCGCGCCCGGTCTGCATTGCTGATATCCATACTGTTCCTTCCTCCGTCCGCGTTCCTCAGCTCCGGTAATCCCCGTTGATTTTTACGTAATCGTAGGTGAGGTCGCAGCCGAACGCACAGGCGTGGAACTCTCCGCCGTTCAGCGCCACATCCACATTGATTTCCTCCTGCGTCAGGATTTTCTTCGCCTCATCCTCGTCAAAATCGATTCCCGCGCCGCTCTTACAAACCTCTATGCGGCCCGCCTTCGATTCAAACGCAACGTCCACCAAGCTTACGTCCACATCCGCGTCCGCGTAACCGATCGCGCACAAAACGCGTCCCCAGTTTGCGTCCGCGCCGAACATCGCCGCCTTGAACAGGCTGGAGCAGATCACGCTTTTGGCAACCAGCCGCGCGTCCTTTTCGCTTCTTGCTCCCGTTACCCGGCAAACCAGCAGCTTGGTCGCGCCCTCGCCGTCCTTTGCGACTTTTCTCGCAAGCGCGGTGCAAAGGGCGGTCAGCCCCTGCACAAAAAGGCGGTAATCTTCGGAGTCCCCCGTGATTTCCCCGTTCCCGGCGAGACCGGAGGCAAGGACGGCGGTCATGTCGTTGGTGGAGGTATCGCCGTCGACGCTGACCATATTGAAGCTGACGTACACCGCTTCCTTCAAAGCGGCGTTCAGCGCACAGGCTGAAATCGCGGCGTCCGTGGTCAGAAAGCAGAGCATGGTCGCCATATTTGGATGAATCATGCCGGATCCCTTCGCAATGCCGCCGATATGGACGGATTTTCCGCCGATATTCAGCTCGACTGCCAGATTTTTCATTTCGGTATCCGTCGTCATAATCGCCCGGGCGGCGTCGCCGGAGCCGGTGGGTGAAAGCGCCTTTGCCAGCGCGGGAGCAGCCTGTTCGATCGGCTCGATCGGCAGCACCTGACCGATGACCCCGGTGGAGGCGACGACTACGTCCTGCGGCGCGATTCCCAGTTCCTTCGCGGCGATCTCGCACATTCTCCATGCCTTTTCCTCGCCGTCGGCGTTACAGGTATTGGCGTTGCCCGAATTGCAGATCACCGCCTGCGCTCTGCCGTCGGCGATATTTTTCCGCGTCACCACAACCGGCGCGCCTTTAACTAAATTCTGCGTATAGACGGCCGCGGCGGAACACGGAACCTTTGCATAAATCATCGCAAGATCCGGCTTTGATTTATTTTTGCGGATTCCGCTGTAAATTCCCGCTGCGGTAAACCCCTGTGCGGCGGTAACGCCGCCCTCAATCCATTCCATTTTCACTATCCCCTTAAAATGCCGGGGGCAATGCTTTCAGCCCGGCTGTTTCCTCTATTCCAAACGCAAGATTCATATTCTGGACCGCCTGCCCCGCCGCACCCTTGACCATGTTATCGATCGCCGAAATAGCGATCAGCGTGCCGGTACGGGAATCAACGTGGAGCGAAATATCGCAGAAATTGGAATATCTTACATTTTTGATGTCCGCTTCTACGCCTTTCGGCAGCAGCCGGATAAAACATTCCGAATCGTACGCGCCGTGATAAGCTTTTTGTATCTGTTCCATGGTTGCTCCCGCGGCCAGCTTCGCGTAGCAGGTGGCGAGAATTCCCCGGTTGACCGGCAGCAGATGCGGCACGAAGGTCAGCTTGACCGGCGCGTCCGCCACACGGGAAAGGCTCTGCTCCATCTCCGGCGTATGGCGGTGACAGGCGACCTTATAGGCACTCATGCCCTCGTTCAGCTCCGGGTAATGGGTGTTCTGGCTCGGTTTTCTGCCCGCGCCGGTCACGCCGCTTTTGCAGTCGGCAATGATGCCATCCTTTTGTATCAGGCCGTTTTTCAAAGCCGGCGCAAGTGCGAGCGGTACCGCGGTGGTGTAGCAGCCGGGGTTCGCGATGATTTTTTTGCCCCTGATCTGTTCCCGGAAAAGCTCCGGCAGAGCGTAAACGGCGAGCGCGTGAAGGTCGGGATGCAGGAATGTCCCACCGTACCACTCGCGGTAATCCTCTTCGTTTTCCAGCCGGAAATCCGCGCCGAGGTCGATAAAGACCTTTCCTTTTGCGAAGCATTCCGCGGCCAGCTCCTGTGAAAGGCCGTGGGGCAGCGCGGCAAAAACCGCGTCGCTTTTTTCAACGACCTCGCTCTGGGTGCCGCAGACCATGTCGCATACGCCGCGGTAAGCCGGGTAGACGTCCGAAAGGGCCTGCCCTTCAAAGCTGACCGAGCTGACCGCGGAAAGCTCCGCCTGCGGGTGCCCGCTCAGCAGCCGGCAGAGCTCCGCTCCCGCGTAGCCCGTCGCGCCGACCACGCCCGCCCGGATCATGGCCGCACCCCCAGCTTTTTCAGTACTCTTTCCGCCTGTGCGCGCACATTTTCCGGAGCCGGGCCGCCCAGCACCTTTCTGCCGTTCACGCAGTTTTCCAGCGAAATCGCGTCAAAAATCCCGCCGTCGAACAGCCCGCTGAATTCTTTGTACTTTTCAAGCGGCACGGTTTCGAGCGTCAGCCCGTTTTCAATGCAGTACGCCACCAGCTCGCCGGTCACTTTATACGCGTCGCGGAAGGGCATTCCCTTTCCGACCAGATAATCGGCGCAGTCGGTCGCGTTGATAAAGCCCTTCGCCGCCGCTTTCCGCATGTTCTGAGGCAGCACCCGCATGGTGTCCACCATCGGGATAAAGGCGGTCAGGCACATATGCAGGGTGTCCACCGCGTCGAAAATCGCTTCCTTATCCTCCTGCATATCCTTGTTGTACGCAAGGGGAAGGCCTTTCATCATCGTCAGCAGCGTGGTCAGGTCGCCGATGGCGCGCCCGCTCTTGCCGCGGACCAGCTCCGCGATATCGGGGTTCTTTTTCTGCGGCATAATGCTGGAGCCGGTGGAAAACGCGTCATCCAGCTCCACAAATTTAAATTCCCACGAGCACCAGAGGATGATTTCCTCCGAAAACCGGGAAAGGTGCACCATGGCAATGGCGATGTCCGCGGCAAGCTCCATGCAGAAATCCCGGTCGGAAACGCCGTCAAGGCTGTTATTCGTCGCCCCGGAAAAGCCCAAAAGGGATGCGGTCATTTCGCGGTCCAGCGGATAGGTGGTCCCCGCCAGCGCGCCGGAGCCGAGCGGGCATTCGTCCATGCGCTTTCCAGTATCCTCCAGACGGGACAGGTCGCGCTGGAACATTTCCGCATAGGCCAGAAGATGGTGTCCGAAGGTAATGGGCTGCGCGCGCTGCATGTGGGTGTAACCCGGCATGACCACGCCGCTGTTTTCCAGCGCCTTTTTACACAGCACGCCGATCAGCTCTTTGATCTGCCCATGCAGCAGGGCGCACTGTTTTTTCAGATACAGCTTCACATCCACCGCAACCTGATCGTTCCGGCTGCGCGCGGTGTGCAGCCGTTTGCCCGCGGCTCCCAGGCGCGCGGTCAGCTCGCCCTCCACAAAGGTGTGGATATCCTCGGCTTCCCCGTCGATGGAAAGCGTTCCGTTTTCGATCTCCGCGAGGATTTTTTTCAGTTCCGCACAAATTTTTTCGCTCTCCGCCGCGTCGATTACCCCGCAGGCGCCGAGCATGGTCGCGTGGGCAATGCTGCCCTCTATATCTTCCCTTGCCATCCGGCTGTCAAAGGAAATGGATGAATTAAAATCATTGGTTTTCTGATCAAGTTCCTTATGGAATCTTCCCGCCCACAGCTTCAAGTCACACACACTCCGTTTATTGAAAATGTGGGGCAGACCGTATGCCTGCCCCAAAATGGATTATCCCTTATTTTTCTGCTTTTTCAGCGCTTGTACCTGAATCGGCAGCCCGAACAGGTTGATAAACCCGTTGGCGTCCGCCTGATTGTAAACCTCGTCCTCACTGAAGGTCGCAATATCCTCGTCATAGAGAGAATACGGGGAAGTGACCCCCGCGTCGATGATATTGCCCTTGTACAGCTTCAGCTTCACTTCGCCGGTCACGGTTTGCTGGGTGCTTTCCACAAAGGCGGAAAGCGCCTCGCGCAGCGGGGTGAACCACTGGCCGAAATAAACCAGCTCCGCAAATTTATTGCCCACGCCCTGCTTGTAGTGATAGGTATCCCTGTCAAGGCAGAGCTCTTCCAGCTTGTTGTGCGCGTGGTAAAGAATGGTGCCACCGGGGGTCTCGTACACGCCGCGGGACTTCATCCCCACCAGCCTGTTTTCCACGATATCCGCGATGCCGATGCCGTTTTCCCCGCCGATCTGATTCAGCTGCGCAATCATGTCGACCGCACAGAGCTTACTGCCGTTGAGGGACACCGGAATGCCCTTCTCAAACGTAAGGGTGATGTAAGTCGGCTTGTCGGGCGCCTGCTCCGGCGAAACGCCCAGCTCCAGAAAGCCCGGCTTCTGATAGGCCGGCTCGTTCGCGGGGTCTTCCAGATCGAGGCCCTCGTGGGAAAGATGCCACAGGTTTTTATCCTTGGAGTAGTTCGTCTCCCTCGTAATGTTCAGCGGAATATTGTGCGCCTCGGCGTAGTCGATCTCTTCGTCACGGGATTTGATGGACCACTCCCTCCACGGGGCGATGATCTTCATCTTCGGCGCAAACGCCTTGATGGCAAGCTCAAACCGCACCTGGTCGTTGCCCTTGCCGGTGCAGCCGTGGCAGATGGCGTCCGCGCCCTCGGCCTGAGCGATTTCCACCAGCCTTTTTGCGATCAGCGGCCTTGCAAAGGAGGTCCCGAGCAGATATTTGTTCTCGTACACTGCCCCGGCCTTGAGTGTCGGCCAGATATAATCTTCGGCGAACGCCTTTTTCAGGTCGGCGATATACAGCTTTGACGCGCCCGTCTTTTTCGCCTTTTCCTCAAGGCCGTTCAGCTCCGCGCCCTGCCCGACGTCCGCGGCGACCGCGACGACCTCGCAGTTGTTATAATTTTCCTTCAGCCAGGGGATAATAATAGAAGTATCAAGTCCGCCGGAATAGGCGAGAACTACTTTTTTAATCTTGTTTTCCATTGCATAGGCCTCCCGTTTTGTTTTGTTGTGTTTTATTATACACTATTTATACGGAAATTCAAGCATTTTGTGCATAAATATTCATTTTATCTTTAATAGATAAAAACAGCCAAATAAGATTATTTTTGATTGTGGGATATATCCAAACGTGATAAAATAAAATAGAAACAAGGACCAATTTTACGGAGGTGTTTTTGATGTTTCAACAAATCGACATTACAACCATGAATTTTAATCCATTCACCAAAATCGATAAGGAGTGGATGCTGATTACCGCGGGCAGCCGGGAAAAGTGCAACACCATGACGGCCAGCTGGGGCGCTCTGGGCGAGCTTTGGAACCGATACGTTTCCTTTATTTTTATCCGTCCGCAGCGTTATACTCTGGAATTCATCGAAAAAGAGGATTTTTATTCCCTCTGCTTCTTTGACGAGTCGCAGCGCAAGGCCCTGAACTACTGCGGCAGCCGCTCCGGCCGCGATACCGACAAAATCAAAGACGCCGGTCTGACTCCCGTTTACGACGAAGCCGCGCCTTATTTTGAAGAGGCAAAGCTCGTTTTCATCTGCCGCAAGCTGCACGGTCAGCCCATTGACCCCGCCTGCTTGATCGACCCCGCGATCGACGGAAAATGCTATCCCCAGAAGGACTACCACAAAATGTTCGTCGGTGAAATCGTAAAGGTACTGGAAAAGGCGTAGCTTTGAAAGCTGAGGTGAGCGCAGTGCTGCCATGGAACCGCAGAGAAGTCTATCTGGGCTTTTCCGAAAAGGGGTTCGCCCATGTCCGCGAGGTGCTTTCCGCCGCGGGGATTCCCTGTGAAACGCGCATTGTCAACGCGCGCTGCAGCGGGACACGGGGCAGGCTGAGCTCCTTCGGGATGGATCCCGCCTACGAAAACCAGTTTTATGTTTACGTACGGAAAAGCGATTTTGAAAGGGCGAACGCTTGTCTGAAAAAAGGAGCATAAAAGGGGCTGCCGCAAAACCAGACTCTCAATAGCACGACGCACAAAAATGCACCTTGGGCGGGCTTTAGAGCCCCGTCTCAAGGTGCGTTTTTTAGCTGTTGCCTTGTGCCATTTGCCGCCGCAAATTAACTTTGCAGCGGCTCTTTTCATTCAATGATATATTTGCCGATGGAACCGTCTAGAGTCGACGGGACCTGTGCCGTCAGCACCAGTCCGATGTCGGTGTACTCCTCGTTTTCCACCGTTCCCTCGCGGCGAATCTGCGCCGCGAGGCCGCTCTGCGAAAACGGAAGCAGCAGCTTCACCCGTTTGCTTTTGACCGGCAGATTCTCTTCGATTGCGCTGAGCAGCTTATCGATTCCCGCGCCCGTCGCCGCGCTGATCCGAACGGAATTGCCCATAAACGGAATGATATTGGCCGCGGAAAGAAGGTCGCATTTGTTGAACACGGAGATCACCGGCCTTCCCTCGCAGCCGAGCTCCGACAAAAGATCCTTCGTAATTTTCAAATGCTCCTGCGCTTCCGCGCTGGAAGCGTCGCAGATATTCAGGATAATGTCGGCGGTGGCGGCCTGTTCCAGCGTGGAATGGAAAGCCTGCACCAGATGATGCGGCAGGCGGCGCACCAGCCCGACGGTGTCGATCAGCATCACCGTGGCGCCGTTCGGCAGCTTCAGCGAACGGGCGGTGGGGTCCAGCGTAGCGAAAAGCTTATTTTCCGCCAGCACCCCGGCCTGTGTCAGGGTATTCATCAGCGTAGATTTTCCCGCGTTGGTATACCCCACCAGCGCAACGGTGACGACCCCGTCCTTCTGACGGCGGCGGGTAATCTGACTGCGGTGCTTTTCCACTGCTTCCAACTGCTCCCTAAGCGTGTCAATCCTCCTGCGGATATGACGCCGGTCGGTTTCCAGCTTGCTTTCGCCCGGGCCGCGCGTGCCGATTCCAGCACCGAGGCGGGAAAGCGACGTTCCCTTTCCGGACAGCCGAGGCAGCAGATATTTCAACTGGGCAAGCTCCACCTGAAGCCGGCCCTCCTTGCTTTTCGCGCGCGCCGCGAAAATATCCAGAATCAGCATCGTGCGGTCCACGACGCGCACCTTGCTGATTTGTTCAATATTCCGGATTTGAGTGGGAGAAAGTTCACAGTCAAAAACAAGCAGGTCGATTTCATGCTTTTCACAGAAATCCGCTATTTCCTCCATCATCCCCGACCCGACACAGGTAGCGTTGTCGTAAGCGGGCCGGTTCTGCGTGATTGCGCCGAAAGGTTCCGCTCCCGCGCTGCCGACAAGCTCGTACAGCTCAGCCAGCGAAGTCTCCGCGTCATATTCGCCCGTATTGACTTCCACCAGCAGTGTGCGCTCCGGGTTTTCTTTATTTTCGTACAGATCCAGTTCTTTCATCCCCTTCAGTATCATCCGCCTTTTTGCGCTATTATTTTATCTCAAAACCCGAAATAATGCAAATTCTATCGAAAAGCGACATAGAGATAACTCATCGTATCACTATTTAGATTATTAAAGAAACCCCCGGTTTGTGCTTTTTGAGTCTGGTACACGGTCAGCTTGCCTTCGGAAAGAAAAACGCCCTTGCTGCTCCCCGTCTGGGTAGCGACTGCAAAGCTGTTTTCGTTATATCCGCCGCCCGGAAAATAGTCGTTTGCGGGCATCCCTTCCATAAAAACCAACACAAACCCGGGCGCAAACGGCAGTGTAATCACCTGCGCGGCTTCACCGTTTCCGCAGTAGCTTCCGACGGCAAACGCCTGCGTAAGCAAAGTCCGGTCCTCCGGCGACAAATGCATCTGCGTATTTTCGAAATGGGCAGCCAGCAGTGAATCCAGCAGCGTGTTGTCCGCCACAAAATCGCTGCGCATGGGCTTGTCGGTCCCCACCCAGTTGTTCAGTCCCAGGGATGTTTTATTGTTTGTAGGCATTGCTTCCTCCTTCAGATTTTTACCACTCCGCCGCCGAAATCGTCGATCGCATCCCATGTGTAGGAAAAAGCGTCTTTTGTGTCAAACGTCTCGTCCGTACCGTCAATATTGTTCCATGAAATGCTTCTAAAATCCAGTTCCGCGTTCAAATGTGCGGGAAGGTAGTTTTTGGCAGTTTGCAAAACGGCTTCTTTTTTTTCTTCCGTGGTCGACGCGTCCATGCAGTTTACATAAATGCATTGATCGGCAAACCGTTCACAGATTCGGGCGTCAAGGCCCTCCATCGCAAAAATCCGCTCCATATCGCCCACGGTAAAATCGTTCGGCGTAACGGCGCAGCGCTTCATGACGGCATTGCGCCGTTCTTCCTCGTTTTCCTGCGCTTCGATCCGCAAAAGCTTCTCCGCATTTTCAAGTCCGTAATCCGACGCGGTGGCGACAAAGCTTTCCCGCTGCAGCGTTTCCAGCTCTCCGCAAACCATGTCAAGCCCCTGTGCGTACGCCTGCAGCTCATAGTCAACGGTGGTATTCCCGCTGAGCGAATAGATCTTTGCCGCTTTCATTTTCGCGGTCATCGATTCCAAAGCTTTCATTGCCCAACCCCCGCGTAGTACCCCACATGCACCGTGCCGCAGACCGCCAGCTGGTTCGGGCCGATTTTCCTGTCCATGGTCACGGAGGTGTTAAAAAGATAATTTTTGATCTTTCCCGTCGCGAAAACCCGTACGCCCAGCGCGGCCACAATCACCGGTTCTCCAACCGACAGCTCATCAAAATACGCTTTGACCTCCTGTTCGCAGGCGGCCTTCGCATCCTGCTCGGAAACGGCGTCCGCCGGGGTAACGGCAATGTCGATTTCCACCGGGACGGTCTGCGCCGCCGCAGCCTTCACATCGACATTCACTTCGCGCAGCAGGTTCAGATCATTCTGCACCTGGCCGATGATTTCCGGCAGGGGAGCCGCGCCCCTGCCGCCAAGGTAGAGTCCGACCGTTCCCGCTCCGTTTTCGCGCGGTACCACGCCCACGGAGTAGACGCCGTCGTACTTCAAAGCGCATTCGCGGTAAAAGGCCGCGTTGGTGCCGTTGGAAATGCTCGCGTAGCTTTGCATCAGACGGACGCGCAGCTCGCTGTCGCTTTCGCCGTCCTCTCCTCCGGTGAAGGCGGACGGATTCGCCGCGCTTTCTATGGCGGGCGGCGGCGTGACCATGACGGAGACGGTACCCGGCTGCGTATTCCCGCTTTTCCCGCCCTGTTCCGCCTTGGCCGGGACCTCAACGCTCAGCTCGCCGTTTTTCAGCAGAGCGCTTTCGGTCGTGACATACCGTACCGGCTCGTCGCCGGAAGTCGCGCAGACCGTTCCCGCGGGAATCGGGACATCGTACCAGAGCGGCGTGGCGCGCCGAAAGGCAATGCGACCCCGGGCCGCAACCGGCTGCTTGCGCTGAAGTCCGCGTTCCTGCGCACGCAGCTCAAGCTGCTCCCCCTGCGCGCTCTGCGCGAACGTCTGCATTTTCAGCCAGTCCACCGCGCTGCCGATCGAATAAAGCTCCCCCGCCAGCACCTTCATGCGGATGCCGATGTCCGAAGCGTCGTCCGGGGCATATCCGGCAAGAGACGTAAACTGATCCTGCATCCGCGTCAATATTTCCTGATAGCTGTACACTGAATTTTCACCTCTATCTCCGCTTTCTCCCCGCCGCAGCTCAGTGTGATCACCGCGGCCGGCGGGTCCCCCAAGCATTCCGCACGCTCCACCGTGACCTGCGGCAGAACCCGGAGCGCTTCCTGCGCCATGGTAAGAGCCTTTTCGTTCAGTCCGCTGCCGCCCGGCTTCAGTTCATACAGCCGACTCCCTAAGGAAGGGTCGTACACGAAGCCGCCGAGCGGTACGGTCAAACGGACCGCGGCGCGCTGCAAAAGCTCCCGCGCGCCGCCGATCTGCTTTGGACGGCCGTTGGAACCGGGCAGAAAATCCCCTCCGATTAACGCCGTATCCATGCTAATCCTCCTTCCGGGCGGCAAAAACCTGTCCGTTAACGACGATTTCTCCGCTGTTTTTCAGGTAAATGCTCGCGCCGCCGGACGAAAACAGCAGCAGCTCGCCCGGGGCGATTCCTTTTTCCTCCGTCACCGCGCCAATACAGGCGTTTCCCGCACCGGTGCCGACAACGACCGTCTTCGCCGCGTTCGGCGGCAGATAGGCGATGCCCCACGGCCCCAAAAGCGGAATACTGCGGTATTCGTTTTCTCCCTGCATCACCGCCGCACCGGTCACTTCCGCCACCTGTGCGGCGGTTTTCCGGTTCTGCGCGGCGATCACCTGCTGTGAAAGCCACATGGTCCTCACCTCCTCAAAATAAACCGGGTGCTTTCCCCGTTCGCGTTCAGCCGGTACTCCGTCTGTGAAACATACAGCTTTTCCACCGTGCCGAGCACCGGGTCCCGCACCCTTGCGGCTGTAAAAAGGGCGGCCTCGATTTCTCCCGGACAGTCCGCGGTCACCCGGTACGCCTTTTTCTCCGCGGCGCGGATCAGTTCCTGTCTCTTATACACATCTGACGCTGCCGACGAATTAGACGGTGTAG
>UREO01000037.1 GCA_900546895.1 uncultured Oscillospiraceae bacterium | reverse complement strand
ACGATGAGTGAGTTAAACACCGAAGATTTAATCGACGAGCTGTACGATATGGTAGAGAAGGCCTGGAGCCTTCCCCTCAGCCGTGGACGCGCGGTGCTGGACGGCGACGAGGTAAAACAGATCCTTGATGAAATCCGCGAAAGCCTTCCGCAGGAAATCCGGCAGGCAAAGGCAATCTGTGCGGACCGCGCGCAGATCATCAGCGACGCAAAGCGCGAGGCCGAGACCGTCGTACGTGTGGCAGAGGAACGTGCCAAGGCGATGGTGAATCAGGATGAAATCGTCAAACAGGCACAGCAGAAGGCCAACGACCTGCTCAGTCAGGCGCAGGCGAAATTCCGGGAAATGCGCAAGGCCTCCAACGATTACATAGACGATCTGATGAAACGCACGGACGACGGTCTTGCCGCCAACCTTGCGGAGCTTCGCCAGACCAGGCAGAATATTAAAGCGTCCCAGCGTTCCGGTCAAAATTAAACAAATTTTTCCAATTACTCATAAACCACGGTACAAGATCTTGTATCGTGGTTTTTTTGCTGCACCAATATAGGATTTTATATGCGAAAACAAGGGAATTTGGTTGACATAATTAAAAAAATAACAGTTGCATTTTAAAAATAAATACGCTATAATCAAAACACAAGTGGTGAAAGGTGGGGGCAAGTAGCACAAAGTGGTTTTCAAGATGTGCTTTTGCCCGAAAAGTGGCTTGCAATGTTGATCGGCGAGTACCAACATAATATAGACGCGAAAGGCCGTGTGATCGTTCCGGCCAGATTCCGTGAGGATCTGGGCGAGCATTTTTACATCACAAAAGGGCTGGACGGCTGTCTGTTTGTGCTTTCACCCGAGGAGTGGACAAGGCTTCAGGAAAAGGTAAGGGCAATGCCGATTTCCAAAGCGAGAGGCCTTCAGCGTTTTTTCTTTTCCGGCGCGGCGGAAGTCGAACCGGACAAGCAGGGGCGTATCCTCATTCCGCAGGTCCTGCGCGACCACGCGCAGCTTACAAAGGACGTGACCTTCATCGGTACGTCAAGCCGGGCGGAAATTTGGGACAGTAAACGCTGGAATGACTTCAATTCCAATTTGACAGAAGAAAGCATAGCCGAGGCAATGGATATGCTTGAGCTTTAAGCGGGCGGTATCAGTATGGAATTTCTTCATAAGCCGGTTTTGTTTGATGAAACCATTGAAAGCCTCAATATTCATCCGGATGGCATCTATATTGACGGGACCGCGGGCGGCGGAGGGCATTCGCAAGCCATTGCGGACCGGCTGATTACGGGAAGGCTCCTTTCCATCGATCAGGACCCCGATGCGGTCAAAGCCGTGACCGAAAGGTTGAAATCTTACCGCTGTTCCACTGTTTATCAGGCGAATTTCTCCGAAATGGCCGAAGTGGCGGCAAGCCTGAAGCTTGTCCCCGCCGACGGTGTTTTGCTCGATATAGGGGTGTCCTCCTATCAGCTGGACAACCCAGAGCGCGGGTTCTCCTACCATTCGGACGCGCCCCTTGATATGCGCATGAGCCAGACGGGTGTTTCCGCCGCGGATCTGGTCAACGGTCTTTCGTGGCAGGAGTTGGCGCAGATCATCAGCCGTTACGGCGAAGACAGAAATGCGCGCGGCATTGCAAAGGGAATCGTAAAGGCCCGGGAGCAGCAACCGATTCAGACGACCCTTGAGCTTGCGGAGGTCATTAAAGAGTCCGTTCCCGCAGCGGTCCGCCGTGAACAGGGGCATCCCGCACGAAAAACCTTTCAAGCGCTCAGAATCGCGGTCAACGGGGAGCTGGACAGGCTGTCCGAAGGGCTGGATGCCGCGTTTTCCATCTTGAAGCCCGGCGGAAGGCTCGCGGTCATTACGTTCCACTCGCTGGAGGACAGAATCGTCAAGCAGCGCATGGCTTCCTGGTGTACAGGCTGTACCTGCCCGCCGGATTTTCCAATCTGTGTGTGCGGTAAAAAGCCGAAGGCGGAGCTGCTCTGCAAAAAAGGGCTTGCACCGGGTGAGGCGGAGCTGAAAGAGAATCCCCGCAGCCGCAGCGCAAGGCTACGCGTCTGCATTAAACTATAAAAAATACATTCTGAATCAATTATATGACAGGAAGTGAAAATATGGCTTCTCCAAACAGCAACGAAGCGTATGATTTTGCATTGTTTGAACCCAAACGACAGCAGCAGGAGCCCGTCAGAAAAAGCAATATTATAGAACTTCCCAAGGAAAAACTGGAGCAAAACAGAAGGACAAAGACCAACTTCTTCCGCGCCGTATCCACTTTCCTGACCTTTGCCATTATGGTCGGCATTGTGGGAACCATGGTTTACGGGCAGGTACAGCTGACCGAGCTGACCGAGGACCTGAACGCCGCGACAAAAACGCTCAACGAAAGCGAAAGCGTCTATACGCAGCTTCAAATGAAATCCGACTCCCAGCTTTCCCTGCAGACGGTGGAAAACTATGCGACCAATCAGCTGGGCCTGAAAAAAATCGAACAGAATCAGGTGGAGCCGATTTCCCTTTCCAAGGGGGATAAAACGCAGGTTGTCCAGAAGAGCGGGGATGAAAGTTGGCTTACTTCGCTTTGGAACTCTATCCTGCAATTATTGTCATAAAAAAAATAATTGATAAATAAGTATTACTATCCAAATTTGTTGAGACGTTTGGCTTGGTATGCGAACAAGGAGAGTTGAGAGCAAATCTTGACTCTCATTTTTGTAACATAGTTTTTTTGGAGGAACAGCAATGGCAAAAGGGACGACAATCAGAATGTGGCGCCGTACGATCTTTGTGTTGGTCGTACTGATCGCCGTCGGCTTCGGCGCGATTATTTTCAGTCTTGCCAGACTGCAGCTGGTGGAAGGGGAAAGCCTTCAAACCCGCGCGGTCGACCAGCAGCTGAAGGATACCTCCATCAGCGCCCAGCGCGGCACGATCTATGACTGCAATATGAAGCCGCTCGCCCAGAGCGCCACCGTGTGGAAGGTGGTGCTGGAGCCTGCGTTCATTACGGATAAGAACCGGGAAAAAATCGCGGACGGCCTGGCGAAGATTCTGGACATGGACAAAAACGAAATCATCGAGCGCAGCAAGAAAAAAACATATTACGACGAGCTCAAGCGCAAGGTGGAGACGGATGTAAAGGATGAGGTCCTCAAGTTCAAGGCGGACAATGACATCGGCAGCGGAATCCGGCTGATCGAGGACTACAAAAGATATTACCCGTACGGGGCGTTCGCGGCTTCCGTTTTGGGCTTTACCGGTACGGACAGTCAGGGCCTTTACGGCATTGAGAAGCAGTACGACACCTATCTGACCGGCGTGCCGGGAAAACTGGTCACCGCAAAAAACGCTATCGGGACGGATATGCCCTTTCAGTATGAACAGAAGGTGGAAGCGCAGAACGGTTCCAGCCTTGTGCTGACCATCGACGAAGTGGTACAGCACTTCCTTGAAAAAAATCTGCAGGAAGGCGTTATCACCAGCAAGGTCGGCAACCGCGCCTGCGGCATTGTCATGAATGTAAAGACCGGCGCGATATTGGGAATGGCGGTCAAAGGGGATTTTGATCCGAACAATCCGTTTACCGTGGCCGACCCGACGGAGGCCGCTCAGATCGCCGCAATGCCCGAGGGGACGGAAAAAAATGCCGCACTAAAAGCCGCGCGGGAAAAACAATGGAGAAACAAGGCGGTCAGCGATACCTATTATCCGGGCTCCGTTTTCAAAATGGTGACGGGTTCCTCTGCAATGGAAGAGGGCGTGGTCAATGAAAACTCGACCTTCTTCTGCAGCGGTTCTATCAAGGTGTCCGACAGAACGATTCACTGCTGGAGGTCGTACGGCCATGGCAGCGAGAACTTTGTGCAGGGACTCTGCAATTCCTGCAATCCGGTTTTTGTGCAGCTCGGCGAAAGACTGGGCCCCGACAAATTCTTTAAGTACTTTACTGCGTTCGGCCTGACTGCCAAGACGGGCATCGATCTGCCCGGCGAGTCGCGCAGCATCTATTATACCGCCGCGCAGCTGAACCCTGTGGAACTTGCTACGGAATCCTTCGGGCAGAACTTCAGTATTACGCCTATTCAGATGATTACCGCGGCGGCTGCGGTCGCCAACGGCGGTTATATGGTGCAGCCCCACGTGGTCAGCCAGATTATCGACGCCGACGGCAATATCGTGAAGTCTGCCGATACAACGCCGAAGCGTCAGGTGATTTCCACCGACATTTCCCAGCGCATGTGCAAAATTCTGCAGACCAATGCCACCATCGGCACGGCGAAAAACGGTTATCTGCCCGGCTACCGCGTCGGCGGAAAGACCGGTACGTCCCAGAAGATGGATGTGTTCCAGAAGACCGGGACCATGCAGTATATCGCGTCCTATCTGGGGTTTGCCCCCGCGGACGATCCGCAGGTAGCCATGCTGGTGTTCTTTGACGAACCGCACGGCGACAGCTACTACGGCGCCGCCGTAGCCGGCCCTGTTTTCTCCAGAACGATGGAGGAAATCCTGCCGTACCTCGGCGTGGAACGCAAATATACCGATTCGGAGCTGGCAAAGCTTGACGTAACCGCTCCGGACGTTGTGGGAAAGACCATTACAGCGGCCAAAGCGGAGCTGACCAAGATGAAGCTGACGCCAAAGGTTTACGGAAGCGGGGACAAAGTTGTTTCCCAGGTTCCGGAACCGAGCAAAACGATTCCGCAAAATGGTACGGTGGTGCTGTTTACGGACGATTCGGGCTCCGGCAAGACGGTTACGGTGCCGAAGCTGACCGGGCTTTCCCTTTCCGCCGCCAATAAGAAGGCTGCGGATGCGGGAATCAATATCAGTATTTCCGGTGCGGCGCTGACCAACGGGACCAACCCGATATCCAATTCTCAGAGTATTGCCGAGGGCACCAAGGTGGCGCCCGGAACGGTGGTAACCGTCGGATTTATAGAGCCGAATCAGGTGGAGTAATCATTTATAGCAGGGAGATGACAATTTTGGCAAACTTTCATTCAGCGAAAAAGCTGATCGCTGTAAGCGATAAAAAAGGGCATACTATTTCGGTGCTGAACGATATCCTGACTTTCTGCGGTCACGAAAACTATTTGCTTGCGCCGGTGGGGAAAAGCGTTCCGGGAGATGCGCAGCCCGCGGTTCTGCTTCTCTGTGACGCCCAGAGCCAGACCCCCGACGGCTTTGCGGTCTGCGTGGCGGACTACGCCTTTTCCGCCATGCCTGAAATCGCTGCCCTGAAGCCGCTTACTTATTCCACGGTCAGCGACAGCGCGGACTTTACGGCGAGAAATATTCGGAAGCTTCCGGAAGGATTTGCCGCCTTTGAAATGATCGGGGTCGGCGTGATCGGCCGGGTCAGGCTCGCGGCCGATAGCCTGGACTGGGTCGGTCCCGCGCTTGCCGCGGCGGCGGCGGCGATTGCCTGCGGAATTTCGTTTGCCGAGGTGCTCGACGCGCTGAACAGCCTTAAAATCGGGGATTAAAAAAACAGAAGAATTATGGTATAATATAATGCTTGTACTTGCGTGCGGGCGACAACGATAAAAAGGTGGAGTCAGAACATATGAACTCGGTTTGGATCATTTCCGCGGTTATTCTTTCCTTTGGAATCACCGCTCTGTTAGGCAGATGGATGGTACCTTTTCTGCACAGAATCAATTTCGGACAGACGATCCGTGAGGTCGGCCCCAAGTGGCACCGGAAGAAAAACGGCACCCCGACGATGGGCGGCTTTATGTTTATCATCGGGATTGTCGCTGCCGTTTTGGTTTGTGTACCGCTTTATTACAGCGTGACCGAAAAGAATTCTCTGGAAATGATGATGAGGACGAAAGTTTTCGGCGGTCTGCTGATGGCGATCGGCTTTGGGGCGGTCGGATTTTTCGACGATTATATCAAGGTTGTCAAAAAGCGCAACTTGGGACTGAACGTGCGGCAAAAGCTCGTTCTGCAGTTTATCATCGCGGCTGCCTATCTCTATTCGCTGCGTCTGGCCGGAAGCACCTCCGTTACGCTGATTCCGTTTGTGGGCAGCGTCGATTTGGGCGTTTGGTACTGGGGCATCGCGCTGCTCGGCATTGTCGGTATGGTGAACGCCGTCAATTTCACGGACGGTATCGACGGGCTGAACGCCACGGTTACTTTTTTCGTAAGCATCTTTTTTATGCTGATCTCCGGTATGATCGGTATGCACGGGATGAGCATTTTCGCCGCCGCAGCAGCGGGCGGGTGTCTTGGCTTCCTGGTCTGGAACATGAACCCGGCAAAGGTCTTTATGGGGGACACCGGCTCGCTATTTCTGGGCGGAATCGTGTGCGCTCTCGGTTTCGGGCTGAACCTTCCGATTTTGATTTTGCCGCTCGGTATTATTTATATCTGCGAAATTCTTTCCGTTGTGCTTCAGGTGTCTTACTTTAAGGCAACGCACGGAAAGCGGCTCTTTAAAATGAGTCCGATTCATCACCACTTTGAAATGTGCGGATGGGGAGAGCTGAAAATCTGCCGTGTGTTCGGCCTGGTGACGGTGCTGTTCGGCATCGGTTCCGCCCTTCTCGTATATTATGGATTTTGACCGAATATTTTCGTTGTGCGTGAGCAGTATTAATTATGACAAATATTTTGTTTCGCATATGCTTAAATAGACTGGAATGCACACCCTGAGATGGAAAAAGGGGGATACCATGACGAGAACAAAAGAAAAAGACCATATCGCCCCCCGCGGTTCCCGGAAAAAAGAAGAGGACACCAGGGAGTCGGCAGCAAACGGAATCCGGAAAAAGTTCCGGATCTTTTCCGTACGTTCAGGCATGGATATGCCCTTTTTGTTTTTGATTCTCACCCTGCTTGTCATCGGTTTGGTGATGCTCTTTTCGGCGAGCTATGCCAACGCGTACTACCGCCATGGAAGCAGCTATTTCTTTATCAGCCGTCAGGCTGTTTTTGCGGTTCTGGGCGTTACCGCCATGATTTTTATCTCGTATTTCGACTATCACCATCTGCACAAGTTCGCCATTCCCTTTCTGCTTCTGTCTTTTCTGCTTCTGGCCCTTGTACTCTTTATGCCCGCAATTAGCGGCGTTCACCGCTGGATCGAATTGGGGCCGCTTGGGCAGTTCCAGCCGTCCGAGCTCGCCAAATTCGCGATGATACTGGTGTTTTCTCACCTGATTTCCCTCAATTTTAAACGGATGGATACCTTTCGGTACGGCGTTCTGCCGTATATTTTAATTCTTGGCGCCACAGTCGGCCTGCTAGTGCTGGAACCCCATATTTCCGCGACGGTCATCATGGTGCTTCTGGCCGGGGTAATGCTCTTTATCGGAGGGGTCCGCCTGCGCTGGTTCGGGCTCGCGTTCGGCGGCGCCGGAGCGGCGGTCGCTTATCTGGTTCTGTTCGCGAAGAAATTCAGCTACGCCAACGACCGTATCGTCGCCTGGCTGGACCCTTTTTCCACGGCAAGCAAGGCGATTATGGAGGACACCTGGCAGACGCGGCAGTCGCTTTATGCCATCGGCTCCGGCGGCCTGCTCGGGCTGGGGCTCGGCCAGTCAAGACAGAAATATCTGTATCTGCCCGAACCGCAGAACGACTTCATTTTTGCGATCGTCTGTGAGGAGCTGGGCTTTATCGGTGCGCTGATCATCATCATCCTGTTTGCCATGCTGGTCTGGCGCGGCATCACCATTTCGCTCAAGGCCAAGGACAAATTCGGCATGCTGCTCGGGATCGGGCTGGTCGTTCAGGTCGGACTTCAAGTGGTTCTGAATATTGCCGTCGTGACCAACACCATTCCGAACACCGGTATCAGCCTGCCGTTCTTCAGCTACGGGGGTACGTCGCTGGTTATCCTGCTGGCGGAGATGGGAATTGTGCTTTCCATTTCGCGAACGTCGGCGATTGAAAAAACTTAGCACCCGCCATTGGCGGTCAATATAAAAGGGGTATTGCCATGAAAGTTCTATTTGCCGGGGGCGGCACCGCGGGGCATATCAACCCGGCGCTTGCCATTGCCGGGTATCTTCGTGAAAAAGAGCCTGACGCCCAGATTCTTTACGTCGGCGCGAAAGGCGGGATGGAAGAACGGCTGGTTCCCGCCGCGGGTTTCGATTTTGAAAGTATTACCATTTCCGGCTTTCAGCGCAAGCTGAGCTGGAAAAACATCAAAAAGAACGTAAAGACCGTGGTCCGCGTTTTTACTTCGAGCCGGGAGGCCCGCAAAATCATCGGGGGGTTTCAACCCGATCTCTGTGTGGGTACCGGCGGCTATGTGGCGGGGCCGGTCCTGCGCGAAGCGATGAAAATGAAAATTCCGGCGGTCATCCACGAGCAGAACGCGTTTCCGGGCGTAACCAATAAAATGCTTTCCAAGCATGCGGACAGAACAATGCTCGCGGTATTGGACGCTCAGAAATATCTTGATCCGACAGCCAGATGCGTGCTTACCGGCAACCCGGTAAGACAGGCCGTCATTCGTGCGAACCGGGAGGAATCCCGCAAAGCGCTTCATCTGGACGAGCGTCCGATGATCCTTTCGTTCGGCGGAAGTCTGGGCGCCCGTAAAATCAACGAGGCCGTTGCCGACCTGCTTGTCAAGAGCGCCCGGACGGACCGTTTCCAGCATATCCACGGCTACGGCCAGTGGGGGGGATGGTTTCCCGATCTGTTGAAAGAAAAGGGGCTGAATCTGTCGGAGCATCCCCGTATCGATGTCCGGGAATATATCAATAATATGCCCGAATGCCTTGCCGCCGCGGACCTTGTGATCTGCCGCGCGGGAGCAATTTCTCTCAGCGAGCTGCAGGCGCAGGGGAAAGCGGCTATTCTGGTTCCGTCGCCCAATGTGGCGGAAAATCATCAGTATCACAACGCAATGGCCATGGTCAGCCGCAAGGCGGCCGCCATTTTAGAGGAAAAAGATCTTTCCGGCCCGGCCCTGTGCAAAATGGTGGACGACCTTTTCCGGCAGCCGGAAACCATCCGGTTGCTGGGGGAAAACGCGCACAGTATGGCGATTCTTGATACCAATGAACGAATTTACAAAATTATGAAAGAGGTATTGGCGGGTACCTGAGAAAGCAATTCACAGCAGAACAAAAGACCGCATAGTATGTGATTAGACTATGTGGGGGTGTTGTTATGTCAGAGCTTTTAATACAGGGACCGAATAAATTACAGGGTGAAATCCATATCCACGGCGCAAAAAACAGCACATTGCCTCTTATGGCGGCTTCTTTACTCTGTAGTGGCCAATGCATACTACATAATTGTCCTATTTTGTCGGATGTGGACACATCCTTAAAGATTCTGCGATACCTCGGCTGCCATGTGGAACGCTCCGGCAGCGACGTGACCATTGACCCGAGCAGCGCGAATGAATATGAGATTCCGGACCTTCTGATGCGTGAAATGCGCTCTTCCATTATTTTTTTGGGCGCGATCGTCAGCCGGATGGGCAAAGCGGAGCTTTCCTTCCCCGGCGGCTGTGAGCTTGGCCCCAGACCCATTGACCTGCATCTTTTGGCGCTGCGGAAAATGGGAGTCATTATCAACGAAGACCACGGCTGCCTGAAATGCAGCGCGCCGAACGGGATTCAAGGGGCCTGTATCAATCTGTCGTTTCCAAGCGTGGGGGCGACGGAAAATATCATCATCGCGGCCAGCCGTGCAAAGGGGACTACGGTCATCACCAACGCGGCGCGCGAACCCGAAATCTGGGATCTGGCCGATTTTCTGAATTCCTGCGGCGCAAAAATCCAGGGAGCCGGAGAAAGCACCGTAATGATTGAAGGAGTCACAGGCCTGACCGGGTGTGAACACAGCGTGATTCCGGACCGCATAGCGGCGGCAACCTATTTAACGGCGGCCGCGATCACCGGCAGCACGCTCACGGTTGCCAGTGTGATCCCCGAACATATTTCCCCCGTGATCCCCGCTTTTGAAGAGTGCGGGTGCCAGATCGATATTCTGGATCGCAACATCAGAATAACGGCGCCGAAACGGCTGGGAAGAGTCAAGAGTATCCGGACGATGCCCTACCCCGGGTTCCCGACCGACGCGCAGGCGCCGGTAATGGCAATGACCACGCTGGCGGATGGCACCAGTATTTTTGTTGAAAATATTTTTGAAAGCCGCTATAAACATGTCGGAGAGCTGATGCGCCTGGGCGCTAACATTAAGGTGGAAGGGCGCGTCGCGATCGTCGAAGGGGTCAGCCGGCTGTCGGGCGCACCGGTGGAGGCCGCGGACCTGCGCGGCGGGGCCGCCCTGGTTGTAGCGGGACTTGCGGCGCAGGGGACCACGCTGATTTCCGGTTTGAAGCATCTGGACCGCGGCTACGAGAGCATTGAAAAGAGCCTGGCTATGCTGGGAGCGGACATTAAAAGAATTTAATCCCACTACCGGAGGAATTACAAATGGACAGGAACCGAAGAAACAGGAAGGATGCCATCCCGCGCGTCTACGACAAGAAAAGCGGGGAATACCGTCCTGTCTCTGAATGGGAAAAACAGGGCGCGCGCGGCGGCGCAAAATACGCTTCGCCGAAACGCAGGGCGGATAACCGGAAAAGGCGCCGGCGACGGTTTCTTCTGCTGTTTTATATTTTCCTGTTCCTTGCGGTGATTGTGGGGGCGGTTGTCGTTTCTCTGACCGTCCTGTTTAAAATAGAGACCATAGAGGTTGCCGGGACCTCCCGTTATCCGGCGCAGGCGATTGTGCAGGCGGGAGGAATCCAAAAAGGGGAAAATCTTTTCCTTGCCCGTACCGGAAGCGCGGCGGCCGCAATCGAGCAAAAGTTGCCGTATATTGGTACGGCCAAGGTTTCCCGGCGCCTTCCCGCTAAAATTGTGATCGAAGTAACGGAGGAAACCGTTTCCGGCGCAATCGAGTACAAAGGAAAATACGCGGTGGTCAGTGCAAACGGCAAGGTGCTTGAGTTGGCGGAAAAGATGCCGGAAAAATGCACCGCCATCAAAGGGCTTTCGCTTTCCAAGGCCGAGGTGGGAAAAGCGGTCGTTTACGCGGATGCTTCCCAGAAAGAGACCTTTCAGGAGCTTAGCGCCGCCATCAAAGCCAATCAGTTTGACAAAATCACGGAAATGGATTTTAGCAATCCGTATAAAATCCAGATTGTCAACGATGGACGCATCATTATGAATCTTGGCCTGTCGTCCGATCTGGATTATAAACTACGCTTTGCAAAGGGGATTTTCGATGAAGGAAAAATTAAGGATAACGAACGGGGTACGCTGAATCTTTCCGTAGTAGTGGAAGAAAACAACGCCTTCTTTGATCCCAATTACTCGGTTTCCTCTCCCGCATCCTCTTCCACAGCGAGTCAGGCTCCACAAAATAGCAGTGGATAGTTCTTATAATGAATATTAATATTCATGAATTATACTATACTGAATAAGATAGAATTTTATTGAAATTATGACCGATAAGTGTTAAATTACTATTATATAAAAATGATAATGTTTGCAGCCGCGGCAGCCCGCCGGGCGCGAATGATAGACGTATATTAAGGGGGATGCAGCACATGTCTTTCGAGATTGACAATGACTTTGATAACATTGTGCAGATTAAAGTTATCGGTGTGGGCGGCGGCGGCGGAAACGCGATTGACCGCATGGTCACGATGGGCGTCCAGGGCGTTGAGTTCATCAGTGTAAATACGGACAAGCAGGCGCTTTACCGTTCCAAGGCCACACAGAAAATACAGATCGGAGAAAAAGTCACGCACGGAAAGGGCGCGGGCTCCAAGCCGGAAATGGGGCAGAAGGCCGCGGATGAAAGCCGTGAAGCCATCGCAGCCGCCATCAGGGGCAGCGATATGGTTTTCATCACCGCCGGTATGGGCGGCGGGACAGGTACCGGCGCTGCACCGATTGTCGCAGAGATTGCGCGCGACATGGGCGTGCTGACCGTTGGAATTGTGACAAAACCCTTTGATTTTGAAGGCCGGCGCCGTATGGAGCAGGCCGAAAACGGAATTACCGCCCTGCGCGAGCATGTGGACTCCCTTGTTGTCATCCCGAATGAAAGACTGAAGCTGGTCAGCGAACAGCGCATCACCCTTATCAACGCATTCTCCATTGCCGATGATGTTCTCCGTCAGGGCGTACAGAGTATTTCGGATTTGATTAAGCTGCCCGGCCTTGTCAATCTGGACTTTGCGGACGTCACTGCGGTCATGAAGGATGCCGGCTACGCGCATATGGGCGTGGGCAGGGCTTCCGGCAAGGATAAAGCGGAAACCGCCGCCAATATGGCGATTTCCAGTCCGCTCCTCGAAACCGCCATCAACGGCGCCAAGGGCGTTATTATCAATATTACTTCTTCGCCGGACATCGGTCTGGATGAAATTGAGACCGCTTCTTCTATGATTGCCGAACAGGCGCATCAGGATGCCAATATTATCTGGGGCGCGGCGTTCGATGAAAATATGGACGATGAAATGAGCGTTACAGTCATCGCTACGGGCTTTGCCACCACCAACGGAACGGTTCTTCCTTCGGACAAGCCGGAGCAGGACGCCCGGGACGAGCCCGCAAATCCGGTCAGCAAGCCCAACCCGATCGACGACGAGGACTTTACCGACATTATGTCTATTTTCAACCGCAAATAAGTTAAATAGTACATAGCGACCTTCCGGCGGATACGTTCTCGTATCCGCCGCTTTTTGATTTCTATCCAAAATACACGATAAAATCCGATCGGAATTTCCCTAATTCATTCAAAATAAGCCATGTAGAGCATTTTAGAACAGATTTGAACAAATATTGCTCAAAATACCCCGATTGCTCTTGTAATCTCCTGATATTGTGTTATAATAGCCTTTAGAATAAAGATATCCAAATTTGAACATACTGGGGGTGGCATTGTGAAACCTGACCCTTTAAGTCGACACTTCATTCAATTTCATAAAGGAGATGAGCGCAATGCTATCCTATTACAAGACGATCAACGGTCACATCTCGCCGATTCCTTCCTGTGAACCCGGGTGCTGGATCAACTGCGTGGCGCCGGACGACGAGGAAATCAACAGCCTGATTGCCGACTTTCAGATTGAACCGGATTTCTTCCGCGCGGCCATGGACGAAGAGGAATCCTCCCATATCGACAAGGAAGACGAGTGCACGCTGATCATCATCGATATCCCGGTGATTGAAAAGGCTGGTAAAAATATTACGTACACCACCACGCCGGTGGGCATCATTCTGACGGAAAAAAACGTGATCACCGTTTCCACTAAGGAAAACCCGATAATCAATGAATTTTCGGAGGACGTTGTTAAGGGCGTTCAGACCAACATGAAAACCCGCTTTGTCCTTCTTTTTATGCTACGCGTCGCATCGCGGTATCTGCAATACTTAAAACAGATTGATAAGATCAGCAACTTTGTGGAACGGGAGCTCCGCAAATCCATGAAGAATTCCGAGCTGATTCAGCTTCTGGATATTGAAAAATCCTTGGTGTACTTTTCTTCTTCGCTCAAGGCGAATGAAATTACTATTGAAAAAATCATGCGCGGCCGCGTCGTGAAACTTTACGATGAAGATCAGGATCTGGTCGAGGATGTGCTGATAGAAGTAAAACAGGCAATCGAAATGTCGAATATCCACCTCAATATTCTGTCGGGTACTATGGACGCCTTTGCTTCCGTGATTTCAAACAACCTGAACATCGTCATGAAGGTTCTGGCTTCCCTTACCCTCTTGATTTCCATCCCGACTGTTATTTCCGGTGTTTACGGAATGAATGTGAGCGGGATTCCGCTGACGAATTTCTGGTTCCCGGTATCGCTTTCTTTGGTCTGTATGGGGATTGCCTATTTGATACTGAGGAAGAAAAATATGTTTTAATTGATTCCGGTATATGCTATACTTAATAAGAATAAGAATGGGTAGGGAACTGTAGTACAGTTCCCTATTCTGATAGTGGTGAGGTTAGCATGGACAGACTGCAAATTCATACGAACGATATGGCACAGGCTGCCAAAACGCTGCGCGCGGGCGACAGGATTCTGTTGAGCGGCACGGTCTACACGGCGCGCGACGCCGCGCATAAGCGGCTGTTCGCCATGCTTGACAAGGGGCAGCCGCTCCCGTTTGAGCTGAAAAACGCGGCGATTTATTACGCCGGGCCGACACCCGCGCCAGATCACCTGCCGATCGGCGCGTGCGGGCCGACCACTTCCTCGCGCATGGATGTGTTTGCGCCCCGCCTGCTGGACCTGGGGCTGAAATGCATGATCGGCAAGGGCGGTCGTTCCCCGGAGGTGGTCGACGCCATTCGGCGCAACCGGGCGGTGTACCTGTGCGCGATCGGGGGCGCGGGGGCGCTTGCGGCAAAATGTGTCCGTTCCGTCAAGGTCCTTGCGTTTGAGGACCTTGGCTGTGAATCCGTGAAAGAACTGCAGATAGAGGATTTTCCGCTGTTTACGGCAATCGACTGCTGTGGAGGCAGCCTTTTTGAGGTGTAGTTATGTTTCAATTTTTGATTCGCTTGTTTGTGAAGGATTATCAGAAAACGGATGACAGCAAGGTGCGGGAACGGTACGGAAAATTTTCCGGCGCGGTCGGGATTGTGACGAATATCCTGCTGTTTCTCATGAAGATCACGACGGGGATTCTTTTTCACAGCAT
>UREO01000036.1 GCA_900546895.1 uncultured Oscillospiraceae bacterium | reverse complement strand
TACACCGTCTAATTCGTCGGCAGCGTCAGATGTGTATAAGAGACAGATAAAGTATAGGATAACCTAAATATTGCCCGTTCAAGGTTTTTACCCGATGATAAAGGGAAAGGATTGGAGGGATAGGAAGTGAAGCAAACGATACCGTTAACACAGATACGCCCGGGCCGGCGGGCGACCGTCTCAGATCTTTCGGCCAAAGGGGGGCTGCGCAGGCGGCTGCAGGATCTGGGTCTTGTAGAGGGCCGGGAAGTGACCTGTGTGGAATCGAGCCCTCTGGGGGACCCGACCGCCTATGAAATCTGCGGGGCGGTCATTGCCCTGCGCAGAGAGGATTCCGATAAGGTCCTTGTTTTGGAGGAGGCCGCCGATGCCAGCGCTTAAAGCCGCCGCTGAGCTCAACTCCTCCTGTGCGGGGCTTGTAATTCATAAAAAGGAGGCCGGCGACCGGGTCGTTGCGCTGGCGGGGAATCCCAACGTGGGGAAATCCACCGTGTTCAATGCGCTGACCGGTATGCGCCAGCACACGGGCAACTGGCCCGGAAAGACCGTGGCAAATGCCCAAGGGTACTGTGCCCGGAACGGACACGGGTACGTTCTTGTCGATATTCCGGGCAGCTATTCGCTGATGGCCCGTTCGACAGAGGAGGAAGTGGCCCGCGATTTTAGCAGGGAAGCCTGCTGGAACTGGAAGGTCCCGCGCTGATGCAGCTCTTCGTTCAAAACGGCTGGACGTGGACGACCGCCGTCAGCACTATCCTGTTTTCCCTGATGCACTGGCCCTGTGCCACAACAGTACTTACCATCCGCAAGGAAACCCAAAGCCTGCGGTGGACCGCCGTATCCTTTCTGGTCCCCACCGTATGCGGCATCACCGTTTGCTTTTTATTCAACACCATTGTCCGTTTGTTTCTCTGACACAGAAAGAAGGCGCAACCGATATGGATGAATACGCAAAACAAATTCTCCTCCGCAGGCTCCCGGCGCTGGCGGTAACAGCGCTGATTCTGCTGTACGGATGGCTCCTCGGATGAGTGAAAAACGCCGAATATGCGCATAAAAGCAGCCCCCCTTTTTGCTGGAAGGAGGGCTGTTATGTTATATAGAAGGTCCGTATGCAGATATCCCGGACTGCGGGACCGTTCCGGCCGCTTTCAGCGGGTCATTCATCCGGTTCGACCCGGATTTTTTCAGCGGCCTTTCGGCTGATTTGCACCGGATGCCCGTCCAGAAGGATTTCCAGCGGGCCGTCGTACGCTCCGAACGAAAGGACGGTTGCGCGTGAGCCGATTTTCATGCCCAGCCCCTCCAGATAATCCAGCAGCTCCTTTTCCTCCTCAACCTGACGGATTACGGCGGTCTTTCCAACCGGCTGGAAGGCAAGCGGGCTCAATTTCCGCTCCTGCGGAATCCTTTCCATGCGCGGAATGACCGCGCCGTGGGGACAGACCTCGGGGTGCTGCAAAAAGTGATCCAACCGCTCCGCCAGCCGTTCCGTCGTCGCGTGCTCGAGAAATTCCGCGTCCTCGTGCGCTTCGCTCCAGCTGTAATCCAGATAGCGGACGAGAAACACCTCCCACAGCTCATGACTGCGGACAATACCGATACAGGCCCGCAGCCCCTTTTCCGTCAGCTGAGAGCCTTTATACGGTTCATAAAGGATCAGCCCTTCCCGCGCCAGCCGCGCCAGCATTTCCGTTACGGAAGCGGAGGCAATTCCCAGCTGTTCCGCGATTGCCTTTGTTGTGGCGCGTTCGTTCAGCCCGCCGCTGTGATAAATTGCTTTCAGATAATCTTCTTTATTTGTGGTCATAATGCTCCTACCTGTCCGGACTTGTTGATACGTCCCGTTTTTCCGGCTGATGTACTCGCCGCGTGGCCGCAGTACTTGATTTCTGATTACAGTGTAACACGAAATTAAGCGGAATGGCAAGAGGCTACCCGCCTTGTGCCTTGCTCCGGTTGCTCTTTTTTTGGTTTTGTGATATATTTGTGTTAGTTGAATCTAACCGGCGCTTGCAGCGCGGAGCTGTCAGAAGGACTGCTTGCAAAAGAGCGCAAAAAGTTGGAATCCTCCGGCTCGCGGCAGGGGAATCGGAATGCCGTATTGCCAAGAGCGCTGCTCTATGAAATATACAGAAAACAGAAGGAGGTCATGTCCTATGGAGATCAGGGAATCTGCCGAGGATTATCTTGAAACAATGCTGATGCTGAAGGAGGAGTACGGCTACATCCGCTCCGTCGATATCGCGGACAAACTGGGGGTTAAAAAACCGAGCGTGTCGGTCGCGACGAAACGGCTGCGCGAAAACGGGTACATTACTATGGATAAGGAGAGTCTCATTACGCTGACGGAATCCGGGATGAAAATTGCTTCCAGCATTTATGAAAGGCACCGTCTGCTGACGAAGTTGCTGATCAATCTGGGGGTGGATGCGGAAACAGCCCGCAAGGATGCGTGTAAAATCGAACACGACCTGAGTGCGGCCACTTTTGAGGCGATTCGCAGGCATGTGGACGGAAAAAGCTCCGGCTGCTGACGAAAATCCGTTTTGCCTGCGCGTGAAATGCAAAGAACGGCTTGGGAGGGGTGTGGTATGATTATATTTCCGTCAGAAGCGGGGACGTGGCTGTCAATAATCTGTGCCCGGAAACCGGCTGCTGCATTCTTCTGTCGGCGGGATAGAGGACAGCTTGTAACAGCGACATGACGATCGGCCGAAAAAAGGGCGCCCCTCTGGTCGGGGGCGACAAAAACACCGCTGGTTTGGACGGCCTGAAGGAATTTTAAGGGTTGAGCGGCTGCTCTGCTGAACAGCGGAACGGCCGTTTTTTCCGTAATACGTCAACGCGAGGTCTTGACAAAAAAAATTTTTAGCTTTATGATAACAGTGTTATTCAATAACAAAGTTATCTTATGGGAGCTTGTCATGAAACTGATGAATCAAAAGCTTGCGGACGACCTGCTTGAGGCCGGGAAGAAGGAATTTCTTGCCAAAGGCTTTCAGGGCGCGTCGCTGCGCGATATTTCCGCTTCCCTGGGCGTTACCACCGGGGCGATCTACCGTTACTATTCGGACAAGGAAGCTTTGTTTGAAGCGCTGGTGGAGGAACCGACCCGTCAGTTGGTGGACCGCTACCGCGAGATTCAGCAGTCCTTTTCAGAGCTGCCGCTCGAACGTCAGCTTGCCGGTCTGCCGGCGGTTTCGGACGACGGACAGATGTGGATGATCCGGCATATTTACAGCTATTTCGACGCGTTCAAGCTAATCAGCTCCTGCGCCGCCGGGACAAAATACGAGCACTATATCGACACGCTGATCGAAATCGAAGTAAACGCGAGCCGTACCCTGATCGATCGGATGACAGCGGCGGGGCTTCCGGTCTATCCCCTTGACGACGGGCTGATTCATATCCTAGCCAGCGCCCTGTTTTCGGGGATGTTTGAAACGGTGCGGCACGACATGCCTTTTGAAAAAGCCGTCGTCTACATGAACAGTCTGCGGGAGTTCTATTCCGCCGGCTGGTTCAAAATACTGGGGCTGCCGAAAACGTAAGCCCCTATCTTTTTGCTATAAAGTTAGCAGTGACTAACTAAAGGAGATGTTTGTTGTGAAAGAAGAAAAAGAGAAAAAAGGCCCCGGTTCCGCCGCCAGACTGTGGGTCTGGGCCGCGCCCTATCGCGGAAGTTTTGCCGGCTCCGTGGTTTTGGCGGTTCTGGGGGTAGCCGGCGGGATGGTCCCCTATTTTTGCGCGGCGTCCGTGATCGGGCTGCTGCTGTCGGGGCGCGCGGATTGGAATTCCTGCCTGATGTGGTGCGGGATCGCTCTTGCCGGGTATCTGGGCAAGGTGCTTTTCGGCAGCCTGTCGACCCTGATTTCCCATACCGCGACCTTTCACACCCTGCGCGACCTGCGCAAGGCGCTGACCGCGAAGCTGGCACGGGTTCCGATGGGTACGGTGCTGGACACCCCCTCCGGCCAGTACAAAACCACCATTGTGGACCGTGTGGAAGGGATGGAGCCCACCCTTGCCCATCTGATTCCGGAGCTGACCTCCAACGCGCTGGTGCCCGTCGCCATCTTTGTCTACCTGCTGGTCCTCGACTGGCGCATGGCGCTGATTTCCCTGATTACGCTGGTGATCGGCCTGTTTCTGGTGTCGCAGAGCGGAAAAACCTATGCCAAGCGCTGGGCCGGGGCGGTGGAAACCGGGCGGCGGATGAATAACGCCATCGTGGAATATGTCGGCGGGATTCAGGTGGTCAAGGCGTTCAGCCAGTCCGCCGGTTCCTACCGGAAATACGCCGACGCAGTCAGGGCGAACGGACAGTATTATGTCGACTGGTTCGGCGAAAACCTGAAATACATGTGTGCGTGGGGAGCTGTGATTCCGGCCGTGCTGGTGTCCGTACTGCCGGCGGGCTTTGCCTTCTGGGCGGGCGGCAGCCTTTCCGTCGAAAGCTTCCTGACCATCATCGTGCTGTCTTTGGGTTTGACCGGGCCGATCATGGCGGCGATGACCTTTATAGACGATCTGGCGGTCGTCTCCTCCAATGTGGCGGAAATTTCAGCAATTCTGGAGTCCCCCGAGCTGGAGCGCCCGCAGACGCCGGTCAAACTGAAAAATCCGGAGATTGCGCTTAGGGACGTTTCATTCTCCTACGGCAAGGACAACGAGGAAGTGCTTCACAAAGTCAACCTCAAAATCCGTCCCGGTACGGTGACGGCGCTGGTCGGGCCCTCCGGTTCGGGAAAGTCCACCATTGCCAAGCTGATCGCGGGCTTCTGGGACGTGACGGGCGGCGGAATCAGCGCCAACGGAACGGATCTGCGAAAAATCCCCCTGCGGCAGTGGACGGAGCAGATCGCCTATGTTTCACAAGATAATTATCTTTTTGACCGGTCGGTGCGGGAAAATATCCGCATGGGACACAAAGGCGCGACGGACGCGGAGGTGGAAGCCGTGGCGGCGGCAGCCGGCTGCGGGGAATTTATCCGTCGGTTGGAAAACGGCTTTGACACGGTCGTGGGCAGCGGCGGAAGCCGCCTTTCGGGCGGGGAACGCCAGCGCGTCGCGATTGCCCGCGCAATGCTCAAGGACGCTCCGGTCGTGATTCTGGACGAAGCCACTTCCTCGATCGACCCCGAGAACGAGGCCGCTATCCAGAAGGCGATTTCCGCCCTGACAAAGGGGAAAACGCTGATCGTCATTGCCCACCGGCTGTCCACCATTACCGACGCCGACAACATCGTCGTGGTTCAAAAGGGACGGATTGCGGCGCAGGGCACACAGGAAAAGCTGCTTCGGGACTGTCCTCTTTACGCCGGAATGTGGGCGGCGCATATAGGCGCCCGGGATCAGGGTTGAGGGAGGAGATAAGAAATGTTTCATGTATTTCAAAAAATAGCCGCTTTTTCCGGCGAACGCCGGGGGCAGATGTGGAAATCCATCGCGACTTCCTTTGTCGGATCAGCATTCTCCGCGCTGCAGTTTTATGCGCTGCTTTTGGTGCTGCAGGCGCTGACAACGGGAAACCGGGACGCGAAAACCGCTTGGACCGCGCTGGCCGTCATGCTGGTCTCTATTGCCGGAAAAGCCGCCGCTTCCTTCTTCTCCAATATGCAGCAGACGCAGATCGGCTATTTTATGGTATCCGATAAACGCATCCATATCGGGAACCGCCTGCGCTATATCCCCATGGGGTATTTTAATCAAAACAGCCTTGGCAATATTACCGGGGTGGTCACCACAACGCTGGGCGATGTGGAAAACTCCGCCGCCCGGTGCATGGTGAGCATTCTGGGCGGGCTTCTCACTTCCGTCGCGCTGGGGCTTGGCATGTGCGTGATCGACCGGCGCATCGGGCTGATTGTTTTAGCGGGCATGGCCATCTATCTGCTGGCGACCGAGGCGGCGCAGCGCGGCGTTTCAAAAAGCTTTCCGAAACGCCAGAGGGCACAGGAAAGCCTGGTTTCCGCCGTGATGGAATACCTGCAGGGCATGAGCGTGGTCAAGGCCTTTGGGCTGGAAAGCGACGGTAATCAGGAAATCAGGAAATCCATTGATGAAAGCTGCACCCAGAATCTGGCGGTTACCCGGAATGTCATTCCGTGGGATATTCTGAAAGGGGCGGTGATCCGCGTCGCGAGCATCGCCATCCTGACCGCTACACTGGCGTTCTACCTGAACGGGGAGCTGCCGCTGGTAAACTGCCTGCTGCTGCTCATCGCTTCCTTTATGGTTTACAGCGAACTGGAGTCCGCCGGAAATATGGCCTCCGTGCTGCAGATGATGGACGCCTCCATGGAAAAGGCAAATTCCGTCGACGATACGCCGACGATGGATACCGAGGGCAGGGAGCTGACCCCGAAAGTCTCCGGCGTCGTGTTCCGGGACGTCGGCTTTTCCTATGGGGACCGGAAGGTTCTGGACGGCGTCAGCCTGACTATTCCGGAAAAAACCACGACGGCGGTCGTCGGCCCGTCCGGCGGCGGAAAAACCACGCTGTGCAGCCTGATCTCCCGCTTTTGGGATGTAGACAGCGGCTCCATCACCGTCGGCGGACACGATGTGCGGGAATATAAGCTGGACAGCCTGATGAGAAATATCGCCATGGTCTTTCAGGACGTCTACCTTTTTAACGATACGATTGAAAACAATATTAAATTCGGAAAGCCGGACGCGACGCATGCTCAGGTGGTCGCCGCAGCGAAAGCGGCCTGCTGTGACGAGTTCATTTCCGCGCTCCCGCAGGGCTACGGTTCCATGGTCGGCGAGGGCGGCTGCTCCCTTTCGGGCGGGGAAAAGCAGCGGATTTCCATTGCCAGGGCCATGCTGAAGGACGCGCCGATCGTCATTCTGGACGAGGCGACCGCCAACGTAGACCCGGAAAACGAGGCCGAGCTGCAGAAAGCGATCGACGCGCTGACGCACAACAAAACGATTATCATGATTGCGCACCGCCTGAAAACAGTGGAGAAGGCCGAGCAGATTCTGGTTCTGGACGGCGGGAAAATCGTGCAGAGGGGAACCCATAAGGAGCTGGCGGGGCAGCCCGGCATCTATTCCGAATTCCTGAATGCCCGCAGAGAGGCGATCGGCTGGAAGCTGGCTTGACGCGAACCGCAGATTCTTTGGGTGTCATTCATAAAAACTGGGATATGGAGTTGTTCCATATTCCTGTAGTATTTTGATCGGGCTTTTATCCTATCAAACTCCGTTGTGTTTTCTTTTTGATAAACACGAAATGATCGTCCGGGCCATCTTGCACAGTCCATGCCCCGCAGGGCGGAAAGCAGGGGCGAGGTAACGGAAGGATGCAAGATCAGGCATTGTTACAACCGGCGGCGTTTCTGCCCGGTTCAGGTGATTTTCCACCCTTCCGCAGACTGACGGATGGAAACAAATTTCCGGTAAATCCCATCCTGAGCGATCAGCTCGGCATGTGTTCCGCGCTGGGCCACACGTCCATCGTCGATCACCAGAATCTGGTCGGCGTTTTCAATGGTGGCCAGCCGGTGGGCGATTACGATGATGGTCTTTCCCCGGGTCAGGCTGGAGATGGCCTGTTGGATCAGGTGCTCGTTTTCCGGGTCCACACTGGCGGTCGCCTCGTCGAGAATAACGACGGGCGCGTTTTTCAGGATGGCCCTGGCGATCGAAACGCGCTGTTTTTCCCCGCCCGAAAGCGTGGAGCCCCCCTCGCCGACAACCGTGTCGTACCCGTCGGGCAGCGCGGAAATAAACTCATGGCAGCAGGCCGCCTTTGCCGCTTCCACCATTTCTTCCTCGGTGGCGTCGGGTTTGCCGAAGCAGATGTTTTTCCGGATGGTGTCATGGAACAGATAGACGTTCTGGAACACCATGGAGAGATTGGAAAGCAGGCTGTCGCACGTAAACTCGCGCACGTCGCGGCCGCCTACCGTAACGCTGCCGCTCCACACGTCGTAAAACCGGGCGAGCAGATTGCACACCGTCGTCTTGCCGCCGCCGGAAGGCCCCACAATGGCGGTCATGGTATTCTGCTCAATCGTAAACGACACGTGTTCGAGGACCTTTCTGCTGTCGTAGCCGAAGGAAACGTCGTGAAAGCCGATATCGAAGCTTTTCAGCCGGATATCTTTGCCTGCTTCGTCTATGGATTCCTCCGTTTTCAGCCTATCGAGCTGGTCCATTGCCTCGTCGATCACGCCGAGAATGTGCGCCGTATCGGCAATCGGCTCCACCCCGCCGAAAATGGTAAAGGAAAACAGGCAGAACATCAGCATAACGGAAAGCGGCATCTGTCCGCTCATCCCCAGATAGGCGGAGGAAAGGACCAGAGCGGCCGACGCCAGCCGCAGCGCCAGCAGATGCCCGCAGTTGTTGGGGATGAACCCGCACTCGATTTTGAGGCGGACCCGCTTGCTGTCACCGCAGGCCTTTTTCATGGAGGCCAGCGCCGCCCCGCCCTGCCCGAAAGATTTTACCACGGAAAGCCCTCTCGCGTATTCCACGGCGGCGGTCGCCATATCCCGGTCCGCTGCGGCTGCGGCGGGCGCGTTTTTCACGCTGTAATGGGAAATGCCGAGTAAAAACAGAAAAGAGAGCGCGACCCCGGCAGCGGCGATCAGAGAGACAAGCGGGTTGAAAACCGCAAGGCAGAGAAAGATGCAAAGGCAGTTGAGGTACCCGCCGACCATCGTGTCGATCATGCGGATGCCCATATTTTCCAGCGTGTTCAGTCCGGTCGTGACCGCGTTCAGGATTTCTCCCGTGCTGACCTTCTGGAAATATCCCAGCGAGACGCGCTTTAGGATGCTTCCTACGGCGAGGCGGTCCCTCGCGGCAAGCTCGTAGCTGATGCTCTCCTGAAATTTCGCGCGCAGATAGTCGAACAGGAACCGCAAAAATACGAAGACGACGATCAGGACCAGAGAAAGCCAGACCCAGTTTTCGTCGAACTCCGGGCCGCCCCGCGCTTCGTCGATCAGCAGTCCGATCGTATAGGCCGCGATCATGACGGGCGCGGCGGAAAACCAGGTGGAAAACAGCGAAACCGCGAAGCCGGCGTATAAGCGCCCCTTCAGCTCGCCGCACCAGCGGATGATTCTTTGAATGCTCTTAAACATGAGCGCCCGCCTCCTTTCTCTGCGAAACAGTCCATGCTTTGGCGCCGATATGCGCTTTCCACATTTCCCGGTAAAGCGGGCAGCCGTTCAGCAGCTCTTCCTGTCTGCCCTGTGCGAGGATGCCCCCGTCTTTTAAAACAATGATGTTATCCGCGTTTTTAATCGTGGAAAGCCTGTGGGCGATGACAAGCAGCGTTTTTCCTTTAGTCAGTTCGGAAATCGAGCGCTGCATCTTACCCTCGTTTTCCGGGTCCGCGAAGGCCGTGGCCTCGTCCAATATAATAATGGGCGCGTTTTTCAGAATCATCCGCGCAATGGCGATCCGCTGCTTTTCGCCACCGGAAAGGCGGCTCCCGGCTTCCCCCGCCGGCGTGTCGTAGCCGTTTTCAAGCTTTGAAAGAAATCCGTCGCACTGCGCCGCTTTCGCCGCCGCCCGGACCTCCCCGTCCGTCGCGCCGGGATTCCCGATGCGGATGTTTTCCAGCAGGGAGCACTGGAACAAATAATTGTCCTGTGTCACAAAGCTGACAAGCGACGAAAGCTGCGAAAGCGGCATCTTCCTGATGTCGGTGCCGCCAACGGTAATGCTTCCGCCCGTAACGTCCCAGAAGCGGGCGATCAGCTTCGCCACGGTGGATTTTCCGCCGCCCGACGGCCCGACCAGCGCGGTAAAGCCGCCCTGCGGCAAATGCAGGTCGATTCCGTGCAGCACCTCGTCCTTTTCCTTTCCGGTATAGGAAAAGCGGACGCCGGTAAGCCGGACGTCAAAGCCGTTCAGCGGGGCGGGCTCTGACGGCTGCGGAAGCTCCGGCATATCCAGAAAGCTCTGCGTGTCACGGATGATGAAGCCCATCTGCTTGATTTCGTTCATGAACACCTCCAAATGGGCAAGCGAGCCGACCATGGACATGGCGATCATGATGCAAAGGCACAGCTCCGCCGGAGCGAGGGCCCCCTTTACACAAAGCAGCAAGCCCACGGGAAGCACGCCCAGCAGCGTAGACGGGAACAGCGCGACGCAGAGCTTCATGGTGACCCAGGTTGAGGACATCCAGTCGAGGATAAACCGGCGATAGTCCACGATCGCATTTGAAAATTTCTCATAGGATCTGCCCGACTGCCCGAACGTCTTGATGACCTGAATCCCTTCGATGTATTCGACGATCACGCTGCTGACGGTGTTGCTGGATTTCATATACTTTTCGTAGTTGTTCCCGCTGCTTTTCATCAGCATGGAAAAGGGGATCATGGTCAGGGGAACCGTAACCAGCGACGCGAGCGCCATCCTCCAGTCGATCGTGGCAAGGAGCAGGATGCTGATCAAGGGGAGCACCAGATTGCCGGACGCCTCGGGGATCACATGCGCCAGCGGCGGTTCGATGCTTTCAATTTTATCTACGATCATGTTCTTGATCTCCCCGATGGGCTTGGCGGTGACTTCTCCGAGCGGCGCGCGCAGGAATTTGTCCGCGACGAGAAGCCGCAGCTTTTCCAGAATGACATACGCGCTGACATGGGACAGTGCCGTGGAAATCCCGAAAAACAGCGTCTTGACCAGATACGCTCCGGCGGCGATACCCGACCATGTAAAAATCGTTCGCGTATCGATTTGATTCTGAATAAACGCCTCCAGAATTTTATAAACACTCAGATAGGGTATCAGCCCCGCCGTAACGCTGACTACGGAAAAGATCACGGAAGCGATGATTTTTCCCTTGCAGTATGCCGCAAAAGACAGTAGACTGGAAAACCAGCTTTTCTTTTTCAAGTGGATTCCTCCTGTATAAAAATTGGGCGGCCGGTTTCCGGCCACCCATATCATAAGAGATTCCGACTGCTTTTTCCGCTCCGTAAGGACGATACCAGCCCGGATGGACTATTTTTTCGTACACCGGTCGGGCTAACGGGGGTTTCTGCGGTACTCCAGCGGCGTTTTGCCGATCACCTCCTTAAAAGCGGCCGCAAATTTGCTGGGACTGTCGTAGCCGATCCGCCCGGCAATTTCGGCGATTCCGGTACCCCTTTCCTGCCGTAGAAGCACCGCGGCACGGTTCATCCGGAAAACGCGCATATAAGTGCCGATCGGGCTGCCGTACACGCTTTTAAAGCAGCTTTTCATCGGCGTCAGCGGAATGTTGAACCGTGCGGAAAGCTCCGCCATAGTATAGTGCCGTTCCGGATGCTCCGCCATTAGGGCGCGTATGGACTTTATTTTCTCCACCTGGGACTTATAAAAATAAGGCCGCTCTTCCCGGTTTTTCGGAAGCTCCAGAGCGTCCAGGTACAACAGCAGCTCCAGAACCTTGATTTTAAAATAGGCCCGCTTGATTTTTTCGGGGACGGCGTACAGCTCGTCAAAAATATGGTCGATGGAAGGCGCGCCGTGCAGGACCATCGGGCTGTTTCCGGCGCAGAATTTACGCTGGATTTCGTACAGGTCCACGGGAAAGCCCCGAAATTCCTCCGGCAAAGCGCGGGCGGCTTCCGAAAGCTGAAAGGAGACCGTGATTCCGTGATAATGGGAGAGCGGAAACGAAAAGCGGCCGGTATGCTTGAGCCTGCGGTCAATTTTCAGATCGCCCGACTCCACGTAGGAATAGGCGGCATCCTTTGCGGGATATTCCAGCCGCCCTTCCCGGCAGTGGTCGATGCAGAGCAAATCCTCCTCCGTCTGAAATTCCGAAAAGCAATTCTCCATATGATAGTCGTTGTAGGCCAGCATGACGCCGGGGAAAATATCGTAAACGGTCATGGTGCCGTCCCCGGTTCCGTTCTTCATCTGATAGACGCAGCACCCGTCGCTTTGGGCCAGCAGCACCAGCCGGCTTTTTTTCAGAATCTGATTTTCCAGCATTTTATAAATCCTCCTCCTAAAGCTCCAGCACCCACAGGCGCAACAGAGAAACAAAACACGCTGCCCGTCCCGGCCTGAGCCGGAAATTTCGGATAGTTTATGATTGCCTGCCTGTAGTTTGCCATATTTGCATTCTCATTGTATAATAAAAAACATAATTACCCGACTGCGCAGCTCTTTCTCTGTTTTTCTGCTCTTGAGCGCATCCCGTTGTTTTCGTCTTATCATCTTAAGGAGAGTATGTATGACCGAAAAAATTACGCTGGACAAACTGCAGGCGAACTTGGATTTTTTTCACAAAATGTATGATGCGGTCCGTCTCGTGGACCCCGTGCGGAAAAGGGTTATGGAATACCGCAATAACGGTACGGCCGAAACGTGCGAGGCGTGTTACGCCTATTGGAGCAGCGGGCGCATCTGTGAAAACTGCGTGTCGATCAGGGCGCACCGGGAACAGAAGAGTTTTATGAAGCTGGAGCACAGTCCCGATGGGATTATGCTGGTCACAGCTCTGCCGATCGACTCCGAGGAGCGGCCCGTAGTGTTGGAAATTCTGAAAAACGCGACGGAAACCATGATGATCGGCACGGGCGAATACAATAAGGGTCAGGTGCTGTTTAACGCGGTCAGGGATATCAACGATATGGTCATCCGGGATGAGCTGACGTCTTTGTATAACCGCCGGTTTCTGGACGACCGTCTGCCCGCCGATATTGTCGGCGCGATGGTGGGCCAGAAGCCGCTGTCGGTTATTTTTATCGATATTGACAATATGAAGACGGTCAACGATACCTTCGGTCATGCGGCCGGGGACCAAGTTTTAAAATTCGCGGCGGGGACGATCCAAAAATGTATCAGGAACGAGACGGACTGGGCGGCCCGATACGGCGGCGACGAGTTCGTGATCTGTCTGAACAATACCGGCAGCGAAGAGGCGCACCGCGTTTCACAGCGGATTTATCAGGATTTTGAGAAAGCGTCGTTCTCCCTACAGAGCAGCGGTATTGGCATTACGGTATCACAGGGAGTGGTAACAATGCCGGACTCTGGCTTAACGGCGGAAGAAATCATCAAGCTGGCCGATAAAAAAATGTATGAGGCGAAAAAACGCCATAAGAGAACGGAAAGATAAAGGGTAAGCCGCGGCGGATAAAACGCAAATTGCCTATTGACTCTCCCATAATGGTATACTCTATACTGTAACTGAGCTCAAAAAAGCACACGTGTGTGAGGTGTCAACCATGCTGAAAATAGGTGATTTTTCGAAACTGTCAAGGATCAGTATCCGGATGCTGCGGCATTACGACGAAATCGGCCTGCTGGTGCCCAAAAGCACTGATTCTTTCACCGGCTACCGCTACTACGGCGAGGATCAGCTTCCCGTGGCCGGTCGGATCAATTCTCTCAAGGATATGGGGTTCGGCCTGTCCGCTATCGGGGAAATTCTAAAAATCTATGATGATCCGCAAAAGCTGGCGGAATTTTTGTCCGTAAAGCGGGCCGAAGTAAAGGCGGAGGCCGAGGAAACCGCGCACCGTCTGCTGCTCCTTGAAACAGCCATTAAACGGCTGAGAAAGGATGGAACCGCAATGAGTTACAATGTAACCTTAAAAACGCTGCCCGAACGCTATGTCGCCAGCGTCCGGCAGATCATTCCCGCGTATGACTACGAGGGCAGACTCTGGCATATTCTCATGAAGGAAACCAAGCCTTTGAATATGCAAGACGGCGAGCCCTGCTACACGCTGGCGATTTTCCACGATGCGGAGTACAAGGAAACCGACGTGGATGTGGAAGTTCAGAAATCCGTACGGGGCAGCTACCCGGACACCGAGCATGTGGTGTTCAAAACCGAGCCGCCTGTTTTGATCGCTTCAGCCACCTACAAGGGCGGCTATGACAAAATCGACGGGGTCAGCGAGGCGGTTGCCAATTGGGTCCGCGATAACGGCTACGATTTTAACGGGCCTTCCTTCAACATTGACCATGTCAGCCCTCATGAAACGCAGAACCCTGACGAATGGGTGACGGAGGTTTGCTACCCTGTGAAAAAGAAATAAACGCTATCAGTAAAAAATACCGTCTGCAAAAAAAGCAGGCGGTATTTTTTCGTCAGCAATCTCTCTTTTTGATAGGAGGTGTCCTCTCAATAAAAACAGAGGTCAGGCGTCTTATTTTTTCCCGCAGATCAGCCCCATTTCCCCGGCGACCAAAGACGTTCGCAGCAGCTTCGGAACAAAGCTGTTCTTCCGGGTGTCCACGAAGCGGATTTCCGTTACCTCTTTCGACAGCGCTTCCACCAGCGCATTTAAATTCGGATAATTTTTTCGGGAGAAAAACACATCTTCAAACGCGAAGGGCGCGCCGGGCTTCAACACCCGCAGAGCCTCCCGGATCAGCGCCACCTTATCCGGCTGGGTGCGTACCTCGTGAAAGACAAAATTGCTTACCGCGGCGTCGAAGTTCCCGTCGGAAAAGTCCAAATGCGCCGCGTCGCCCTTTTGAAAGGACATGCGTTTGGCAACCCCCTCCAGCTTCGCGTTGGTTTCGCACTGCTCCTTTGCGTAGTCCCACATTGCGCCCCAGTAGTCCATGCCGACGCAGCGGGCCTCCGGGTACTTTTTTGCGGCCTTGATGGTCAGCGCGCCGCTGCCACAGCCGATGTCCAGAAGCGTACCGTGCCCGTCCCAATCGAGATAGCGCAGTACATTGTCCAGAATTTTGCCCTGTACGCCGCCGCCCTCATAAGAGAGCAGCCGGC
>UREO01000035.1 GCA_900546895.1 uncultured Oscillospiraceae bacterium | reverse complement strand
TCTCAAATTATTACGGGTTCCTTAATTCTATCGTTGTTTAATTTTCAAGGTCCTGGTCGAAAACTCCGCTTCCACTCTGCGTTTCCGCCGCTTCCGCTTTGCTTTCTCGCTTTGCGTCTTTTGTAAGGCGCTTGACTATAATACCAAATACATCCCCGTAAGTCAACCCTTTTTTCAAAGTTTTTTTAACTTTTTTTAAAAAGGGTTGTCCCCGGCCCATTTTGCCTTATAATCCGACGCCTTTCAGCCCCGGGCCCGCCGAATCGCAAACGCGATTTTCGCGGCCTGAACCGCCTGCGCTACATCGTGGGCGCGAACCATATCCGCGCCGTCCGCCACGGCGATGCTATGGGCGGCCAGCGTTCCGGCAAGTCGCTGCTCATAGGGCGGGTTGCCGCACTCGGCGCCGATCACCCGCTTGCGCGAAGCCGCGATCAGCAGGGCGCAGCCGTCCACACGGAGCCGGCCCGCGTTTCCCAGCAGCCGCAAATCCTGCTCTTGGGTTTTTCCGAAGCCGATACCGGGATCAAAGCAAACGCGTTCTTTGCAAATACCCGCATTTGTTAGGATATCCAGTTTTTCCATAAAATATTGATTGACATCCTGAATAATCTCTTCTTTTGTTTCGCGGTGATGCATGACAATACAACCGCAGTCGGAACGCGCCGCCGCCGAAACCATTTCCGCGTTGTCGAAGCCGTTAAGATCCCTGAGAACGGACACCCCGTATTTCAGTACCTCCGCCGCCACCTGCGGATAAAACGTATCCACGGAAAGGGGCACGGCAAGACGGCCGTTCAGCTGCATCAGCACCGGCAGAAGCCTTTCCAGCTCTTCCGCCGGAGAAAGCACCGTGCCGCCCGCGCGCGCGGACTGCGCCCCGATATCAATGATATCAGCGCCCTGCTCCTGCATTTCCAGCGCCCGGCCCGCCGCTTTTTCGGGTGTAAGGAAGCGGCTCCGGTCAGACAGGGAATCCGGCGTGACATTCAATATTCCGATTACATAAACTTTTTCACCCAGAGAAAAACGATGTTTTCCCGCCCAAAACAGATCCATCCGCATATTCCTCCCTTTCCCGCATACCGTGATTCACGGTTCCATTTTTCCTACGTTTTTCTTTTCCTTATTAAGTTAAGGATATTCCAAAATGACCGTCAGCCCGCGGCATTTGTCCGCCTGGACATAATGGATTTTATCCTCGTTGATCCGACTCCCCGCTTTCAGGGAACGGTTTGCCGTTTGAATATAATGAAAAAGCTGATACTTCGGCGCGCCGATCATCTGCAGCGACCGCAGCCGCGGCCTTTTTGTTGTTTTCGGAAGTAAACCCGCTGACAGGGATTCCCCTAACACGGAAATAGTATGATTATTATAGCACGCCCAAAAATAAAATCAATTGACAAATAAAGGGCCCGCAAGACAACCTTGCGGACCCTCTACCCTTTGTGCCTTCTTATTTATATTTCAGGAAAAGGGTAATGCCCCGGTTCACTTTATCGCCGAGATACTGCAAATTATCCGCATCAATCCGGCTTCCCGCCGCCTGTTTGCTGTTCACCGCATTGACGCACTTCAGAAGCTGATACGGCGAACTGGTCGTCATCCCGGCCATTACGGTTTCAAAGTCAACGCTTTCATCAATATAGAAGGAAACAGACGAGCTCTTCGACTGTACGGCAGAGGTCAGCGCGGCTGTCACGGTGCTGTCCTCCAAGCTGCTGCTCACCTTCGCGGCCTTCGTCCTGAAATAGTTGGCGGCGGTTGCGGTACAAGCCGGAACAGTCAGATTGCATTTCGCGGCTTCGCCGCCCACCGTACCGTCTATCTGATCGTCAGTCAGGGTGGAAACGCTTGGGAAAATGGTACGGCTCTGGGCAATTGCCGCATCGTTCAGATTGAAATAGTTGTATACCTCCGTATCGCTGTCGCCCCACGTCGTATCCAGATGATACCAATTGCCGTCTATTTTGATAACGTTCCACATGTGGTTGACCCCGTTGCTCTGTCCGCTCAGCAGCATGCACTGCAGGCCGGCATAGCTGGAAAGAAGTTGCATGGCTCTGGAATACCCTTCACAGACCGCGGTTCCGTCGATCAGCATGCCGTAGGAGGAAAATGCCTGCCAGATGCTGGAGTCGGAAACGGCGGCATTATTATAGGTACAGTTCTGCGCTATATAATGAAAAAGGTATAATTCACGGTCAAGCTCGCTTAACCCCTTCGGCATTGCGCTGATCACCGCGCTCACCTTCTGGTTCATCTTCTGAATCATCGCGGTGCAATTGGGCTGTGATACGACGGAATAAAGCTGGATATAGGTGTTGTTATTGGAGTACGCATAGGAATACGCGTTCGCAAGCCAGAAAACCTGTGGATTGTCGTTGAGGAACGCAAGCAGAATCACGCGAAGCTGCGCCTCGGAAAGATGGCTGCCGGACACAACGATCTTCTGTGTCGGATAGTAGCCCTCGGAAGTGGTAGCGGCCGATATTTTATAGGCGCTTTCAAAAATCTGTTTATATACGGCACGGCTGACGAGGTCGGGCAGGTAATTATAGCCCTCCCGCTGATCCACGTAGGTATAGCCCGATTGGGCTGCAAAGCTTTTGGGCACGCTGAATTGTACGCCGTTGTCCGCCAGCGCGTCGCCGGAAGTCTTTTTGAGCGTCTGTCCGTCCGGCGCCGTCTGTGTTTCCGGCGGCGCCGCCGTTGTTTTCCGGCCTTGCTTCGTTTCAGAAGAAGGCTTTCCCCCGGCGGGAGAGGCGGGGTCCGTTTTTTTCGCGCTCTGCCCAAAAGTCTCCGCTGAACCCGACGGATTTTTCTTTGGAGCGGGATTGTTCGTTACCGCGGAAGCTTTCGTCCGTAAGGACGAATCGGGAACGGCAGCCGTTTGTGCACACCCGGCGAGAGGCAGCGCCAAAATGACTGCGGCCAGAAATCCTGCAAGGACTGTATGTAAGCGGCTGTGTTTTATAAAATTCATATTTTCAATCCCTTCCAAATAAATCTTTATACTTATTATAGCATGTCTTTGTGATATTTTTGTGAAAATATTTAGAAAAAAATGGAAAAGTTTTTTATTTATGAAAATACAGAAGCGATCGCCGACCAAAGCTTTGTAAATACGCTGCGGATTCTGTCAAGAACACTCGAACCGTCCCCCTGCTGCTCCAGGTCTTTTTCGCCCTGATTCCCGTCGTCCTTGCTGATTTCCTCCGTCCGCAGGATGATCTGGATGCTGGACGGGGATGCGTTTTTCAAAGACGTGAACGAAATCGGCTTTGCCTTCGCGTCAAGATTCAGGAAATTGTTTTCATTCTCAAACTTGTCGAGCTCCTTGTCGACGGCGCTCTTAATCGTCTGATTCGCGTTTTTGACAGTGGAGGTATCGTCGATCTGCCCCAAAGCCTTCTGCAATACCGAAATCAGTCCGTTCAGAGTCTGGCGGGTACCGTCGTCCAGCTTGTTCCCGCTGGTTTTCGCAACGGTTTCCAGAGAGGTCAGGAAGGCCTGGGCGCTGGTAAGCGAGCGGGCCAGGCTACCGACCAGATTTTCCATATCCTTCAGCGCACCGACCGTGTCATCCTTGTACTGGTTCATGGTTCCGTTCAGCGCCGCGATATTGTCGGTGACACTCTGTGAAATATTGAGGAGGTCCTTCAGATTTCCGCCGGCCTGATTCGCGTGACGCAGCAAATCATCCGCCGAATCCGTCCCGTCGTCGAGCACGTCCAGATAGGAATCCACTACGCCGACGGTTTTCGCCCCCGTATCAAACAGGGTATCCGACTGTCCGAGCACCGCTTTCAGCGCTGTTTCCAGCGTTGCGGAGGATTTTTGAGTGGCCTGCAGGCTGGCTCCCACCGCCTGAAGGCTTGCTATTAATTCCTGAGTGGAAGGATCCGTCGGATGGGCTTGTGCCACCGCCGCCGCGGCAGCTTGAAGCGCCCCCATATCCTTAGCCAGCTGCGCGGAACCGTCGTCTATTTGTGAAAGCAGCGCGGCAAGCTGTTTGGCCGTCGTTTTGGCCGTGCCGAGCTGCGTATTCAGGTCCTTGGCCAGTGCGGCGCGCCGACCGGACGCGTCGTCCGCGTCGTCAAGGACATCCAGCAGGTCGTTCACGTCGCTGCGCACCTTGCTGATGGTAGCGGACAGCGAAGCCATGCTGGAACCAACAATGGTCACGTTCTGCACCATGGTATTCATTGTGGTGTTGACGTCCTCCACCAGCTGCTGGCTTTTCTGCAGATGGGGGATCAGCGCCGAGGTCTGCGTCGCCATTGCGGACAAATCCGCAAGCGCTTTGTCCGCGCTGCTGTACACGCCGCTCTTGGAGGAACTGACGCTCTGACGGGCGCCGTCCAGCGCGGCAAGGCCGGACTGGGTCTGCTTGAGTCCGCCGGACATGCTTTCCAGCGCACCCAGAATTTCGTTCGCGCTGTCGCTGATGGCGTCCATGGAGTCCTTGACGGTATCCTTATCTTCTTTCAGATCCTTGATATCCTGCATCTGCTCCAGCGTACCGGGCACCATCATCATAACGACACCGATCGATTCAAAGCTGTTTGTGCCGATGCGAATGACGTCCGTCGTCTCTTCCCCCGGCAGCCCCGCGAACAGAATCGCCTTATAGTCGCCCAGAGACTGGACCTGCGCTCCGGGAGCTTCCACGCTCAGCGTGTCCTTCATCTTTACGGCCGTCCCGACCTGCAGCAAAAGGTTGTTGCGGTAGTACTCCGGAGCACCTTTGTCGGGCGTCGTTTTGATATCGATCTCCACCAGCCCGGACGCTCCGGCCAGTTTGTCCGCCGCTGTGGGAACGCCGTTCAGCTTGTAGGAAACGTCGAAATTCCACGGAAGCTTAACCGTCCCGTTCTTCGGTGTACATTCATAATAGAAACGGCCCGTGCTCTGGGGAAGTTTCCAGCTGACCGAATCCCCCGAGACGGCGGGCTGTGCCTCATTGGTCATATTGGTGACCTTTTCGTAAGAGCCGTAGTCCGTAAACTGGCCGACACCGTTCAGATCGCAGCCCTTGACAATGTTGACTTTCTGCGGTTTTCCGTAATAATCCAGATTGACGTAAACCGCCTCGTCCGTGGAAACGGACGGCGCCGCGGCCCGCGCGGTAGTGGACAGGGACGGGACCAACACCGCCGCCGCGAGAACCGCAGCCAAAACTCTATGTATTTTTTTCATGGGAAGATACCTCCTTGATTGCTTGTTTTTGTCTGTCAGGCCGCGGGGTTCGCGTGGTTTTTGTGAAACGCGGGCAGCCTTTCCCGCGCTTTTTCGCGCAGGTCCCGCATCCGCTGGGTATGGCGTGCAATGGGTTTGTCAAAGAAGTACAGCAGTGCCGGCAGTGCAAAAACCACCAGCGCGAGGCTGAACAGAGCGCCCCTGCCAATCAGATGTCCTATGTCCGCTATGGCGCTGATGGAGGAAGTGAAGTACAGAATATAACCGACGCCCGCCAGAATGGTGGCGGAGGTAAGGAGCGGCGGGGTCGTCATGGCAACCGCCTCGATCGTCGCGCCCTTGCTGTCCAGATGCTCCCGGCTTTCCAGATAGTTGTTCGTCATCAGGATGGCGTAATCCACCGTAGCGCCCAACTGAATACAGCTTACAATAATATAGCCCATAAAAATCAGCTGGTTGCCCACCAGATACGGGAAAAGCATATTGATAAAAATGGCGACTTCGATCGGGATCAGAATCAGGACAGGAATCAGCAGGGACCGGAAGGTGATCATGACGACCAGAGCCACGCTGAGCAGCGACAGCATATCGACAAAGTCGTAATCGCTGGTGATCGTCGTCTTAATATCCTGCGTAAACGGAGTGGTTCCGACCACATAGGCGCCCTGCGGATAATATTTTTTCACAATGGACTGGATTTCGTCCGAGCACTGGAAAGCGAGCTTGCTTTCATCCTTTGTTTTTATGTAGATCAGAATACGCGAATATTTGTCCGTGTGAAGCTTTCCCGTCACGCTTCGGGGAAGGATGCTTTCCGGGATGCCTTCCGGCAGGGTGTTCGCAAGGGAGGTCACGCTCTTGGTGTAGCTCAAGTCCTCCAGCTTCTGCGAAAGCTCCCGTTCCTTTACCACGCTGGTGTTGGGAACAATGGCGAGCAGCATATTGCTGCGACCGAACTTCGCGTTGATCGCCTGTTCATCCTCGTACACCTTCGTCCCCTCGCTGGCGCCGACAGCCTGACTGCCGTACACAAAATCCGTCATTCCTTTTCCGATATAAGCCGGGGCGGCGACAATCAGCACCACGGCCAGAACCGCGTACCGGCTTTTAAACACGCCGCGGGCAAACTTATCAAAGGGCGGCAGGAACGGACGGTGAGCGGTTTTTTCGATCAGGCCGGACCAGCGGATGATCAGGGACGGCATCAAAAACAGCACGGTCAGCACACTGATAAGAATTCCCTTTGCCAGAACGATTCCCATGTCGAACCCGATGGAAAACTTCATTAAAGCCAGCGCGATAAAGCCGAAGAAGGTCGCGACACCGCAGGCCAGAATCGATTTGGCGGAGTGCCGGATCGCGTTGGCGATGGCGGTCGTCAGGTCCAGCCCCTTTTCCCGTTCCGCCGTAAACGAATGGATCAGGAAAATAGAATAGTCCATGGCCACCGCCAGCTGCAGGACGGAAGAAACGCTGGAGGTCAGAAACGAGACCTCGCCTAAGAAGATATTCGTCCCCTGATTGATGATGATCGCGATTCCCATAATCAAAAGGAACAGTATGGGTTCAAACCAGGACGTGGTGGTCAGGCAAAGAAACAGGATAATCATGGCGACGCAAATAACCGTCGCCCTCGCCATTTCCTTTTTTAGGTTCTCGCTCAAAGACTTGTTCTGAACGGCGGCCCCGACAAAATGCCCCTTGTCGCCCGTGATTTCTGTAATCCGGTCGATGGCCTGCGAGGTGCGCGTGCTGGTATCGCTTTCGTCAAAGGTAATGTCCATCACGGAATAGCCGTCTTTATAATAGTCCTCAATATCTTTGTATCTGATAAACTGGTCGGCCTGATAAACGTCGGTCGCCGTGTCCGTCCACATCACCATGTCGACGCCGTCCACGGCTTCGATTTTATCCTTGTACGCCTTGGCCTGATACAGCGAAACATTGTCGATCATCACCCGCGCCGTGCCGGGGTAGCCGAATTCCTTTTTCATAACGCTGATTCCCTGCTTGGCGGGAGTGGTCTCCGGCAGATATTTCGTCAGGTCGTAGTTGATGCTGACAAACGAGTTAAAGAAAACGCTGACCACAACCAGGACGATAAAGACGATTTCGATTTGTTTTCTGCGATTGATAATCAGGTCTACTACAGAGTGCGAGTCCTCCCGGGTTCCTGGCAATTTCATTCCCGATGCTCCTTTATTGTTGTATTTTATAAAAAGTACTTTCCATCGGTTTGCTTCGCCCGCAGGGCTCAGCAGGCCAATATTTCCTTGATCGACCGGTACAGTTCCCCTTTCACGCTGTCGATCGGATAGGGCATTTCCAGAACAATGGAGTTGTAGCAGACGGCCCCAACCATGGAAACGACAATGTACAGCCGCTGTCTGGCAACCTCGCTGTCGCCCCCCGCGGTGATAAAGTGCTGAATAAAGATTCGCTTTGCCCCTTCCATTTCGCCATAACCCAAAGCCTTCTCATACAAATCCCAGGACAGATTTTTATAGATCAGGGATAATAGTTTTTTATTTTTTTTGAAAAACTCAATTAGATAATCCACGAAAAAGATCACGCTCTGAAGAAAATCCATTTCCTTGATCTTCTGACGCTCCGCAACCGCTTTCATCGCCTCGTCAAATACCGCCGCGCTTTTCTTTAAAATGATTTTATCGACCAGATCATATTTGTCTTTGCAGTACAGATAGAACGTTCCTTTTGCAACGCCCGCTTTTTTCACAATATCGTCTATAATCGTGTTGTGCACGCCGTTTGAAGTAAACAGCTCGTAAGCGGCGTCATAGAGCTTTGTCATTTTCAGCTTTTTGTTTTCCAGAATCTTTGTCGTCTTCAATTTTCGTCATCCCCTCGCCCTTTTTCTGTTAAATCATGGAAAATGACTATTAGTCAATATCCGTATTATAATCTTGCCCCTTCCGTCTGTCAAGAAAGGAAGTATACAAATACGGTATAGATTCTCGCGTTGAAATTGTGTAAAATGAGGCCCCGGAGGACAAAAAAATACCCAGGCACTCCGCCTGAGTATTTTAACCGCTTAACTGCAGTAACTTTTATAATACTGTAAACCCGAACTGTTCGCTGAAAACCTTTTTCAGCTGCCGGACAAAGTCCCCTTTTCCCATCACACCGGTTTCCTGGTAGCCCTGATTCCGGAATTTCCGCGTCAGCTGCTCCGGATGCTCCGTATACAGGGGCCGGTTCAGCGTCCGCTTTGACGCCGCGCAATCATCGCCGCTGTAGAAAAGGCGTCCCACACTGCAGAAAACCCGTCCTTCCTGCATTTTACAGGCGATCAGCGTTACCGGGAACAAATCGCCGCTTTCCGGACCGCCGATTTCCTGCAGCCGTTTAAAAATCAGATCGATCGGTACGCTGTAGGAAGAGCTTCCGTTCGCGGCGGAAAGGAAATTCTTCATCATGCCGTTCAAATGCTGCGCGTCACACGGGAAATTTCCCCGTATGCGCTCTCTGGCCTTGAGGATTCGATACTCCGGATTGAAAACGCGCAGAGCCGCAAGCTCCGGAACAAGATCGGCGGAACCGTCTCCGTCATAGGTGCAGTCCGTAAACAGACTGCACAGCGAACGCCCCCTCGCCGCACGTCTGCCGTAGTCTCCGCAATAGGAATCACAGGCGAATTCTGCCGTGCTCATCGTTTTCCTCCCCTTTCCTTCCACAACTGTCAGAAAATTCTTGATCCTTCTTCTGATAACCAGTATAATGATAATATCATCGATTATCTATCGGAATTTTGCCTATTTTTATAACAATATTATCATCATGGAGGACAGCGCCATGAAAAAATTAATCCTTCGGAAAAACCTCTCCGAAGAGTCGCCGCACGGGGATTACGGGTTCCCGTTTTTCCTCAGCCACGAGATTCTCTCCGAATATGAGCACGCGAGCTTTGAGGTCCACTGGCACCCCGATCTGGAATTTACCGTTGTTCTGGAAGGAGCGATGGAATATCAGGCAAACGATACCGTCTACATTCTTACGGAGGGCTGCGGGATGTTTGTCAACGCAAACGTCCTGCACACCGCGAAATCGTACGAAGGGCAGGACTGCTCGTATCTGGTCATTACATTTAACCCCGTGCTGGTCTTCGGGCATGAAAACAGCACGATCGAAAACGCCTATGTGCTGCCGGTCATCCAGTCGCAGAACTGCCCCTCCCTTTACCTGAGCCAGGAGGTTCCCCCGCAGAGGCGGATGATGCAGCTTATCAGGGAAATTAACCGGGCGTACACGGAAAACGGCCTTTGCCGGGAACTGCAGATCAAGGGCAGGCTGTGCGAGCTGTGGACTCTGCTTTTCCGGGAGCTGCAGGGCGTGCTTGCTGAAAAGGACAGCGCCGGTTCCAAAGATATCCTTTATTTAAAGCAGGCGTTAAACTATATCCACAGCCATTACTCTGAAAGGCTCACGCTGGAAGGGCTGGCCGCCTCCTGCAACATCAGCAAAAGCGGATACTGCCGTTTTTTTAAAAAGACCATGCGCCAGACCCCTTTTGAATATCTTTTGAAATACCGGATTGAAAAAAGCATCCCGTTCCTTTTAAGCGGGGAGTATAACGTCACCGAAATCTCCGAAAAGGTCGGCTTCTCCGGCGCGAGCTACTATTCGGAAAATTTCAGGAAGTACATGAACTGTTCCCCGACGGAATATCGGAAAATGCACGCATCTTCATAAAAGCCACGCATTGGCAGCCCTTTCACAGCTTACTGTCAAAGAGTCTCCCGCAATAATACTAGGAGTCGTTTTTTTGAAGAATGTGTGCATAGAAAACCCCGGACAATAAAAAACAGGTTAAAGAACCCATCCAACACGTTAAGCGAAGGATGGGTTCTTTTTATGAAAGAAAAGCATGTATCAAAGAGCGGTTTGCATCATTGCGGTTGAAATGCATCGTTCCCCTGTGCAGTCTGAGATAATCCGCTAGATGGTGTACTTCGTGAAGATATCCTTGGAAAACAGGATAAAATCCCTGAGATATTTTGCTAAAAATTTGTCTCTGCTATACCGTAGGATCACTTTGTTGTTCGGAAAACAGTCAAGAACGGGGAACGCATTGATCGTCTCATTGAAGTAGAATTTATTTTTTATAAGTACAGAAAGCGGCATTTGGGGAATGAAAAATCCCACATGCCCCTCAAGGCAGAGCGGGAAAAGAGGGACACAGTTGTTCGACTCGATCAAAATATTCGGTTTGATGAAATGTTCTTCGTAATAGTTGCAGATGACCTCTTGGACCCTACTGCTTTGGGGTTTAAGCATATAGGGAGCATTTTTAAAATCCAAAAGATGAATCCCCTTCTGAAATTCTTTTTTACATTCGGGGAAAACATCCGGAAAAAAGCGCTGAAGCAGAATATCTGAGATTACCAGATAGACCGGCTCATCCATCATAACGATGGTTTTAAACCTTCTGTCCGCCGTAGGATTCTCTCCCATTGAAATTCCGATCATGACATCTATTTCGTTACTCAACAGATATTGCTCCAGGATGGCGGAGTGCTCCTCCTTCAGGATAAACGATATGTTCGGATACTTTTTCTTGAAGATCGGCAATATGTACGGGATGAATGCGTGCGACCGGGAGCGCGGGATTCCGATCCTGATTTCCCCTTTGTCCTGATCGACAATGTAGCTGAATTCCGCCTGAAGATTCATTTCAATTGAGTTGATAGAGAGCGCGGCCTGCATCAGCTGTTTCCCCGCATAAGTGAGTTGGAGCTGGGGTTTCCTGTCGAAAAGAGGAGTCCCATAAAATTCTTCCATGCTTTTAATGCGGTGGCTTAAACACTGCTGTGTAAGATAGAGCTTTTCTGCGGCTTTGGTAAAATTCAGTTCTTTGGCCAGAACAAGAAAACAATGATAATATTGAAGGTCCATCTTACTTCCTCCCAACAACAAATCAGATTTGTTGATAACACAATATTTAAGTGTTTTACATTGTAGCAGATCTATATTACCATAATTTCAGAAACAGTCAATATTTTTTTTAAGGAAGCCGTAGAAATACTGTAAATTTTCACAACAATCCGCTGCTTTCTTAAAGGAGGAGATTTATGGCCGATAAGAGCGACGTTGAGGACCAAATGCAACCCAAAAAGAAGAAAGGAGTAACGAACCCATGAGTAAAACGAATATTAACCCGTATCCCGAGCTTTTGCCAGAAGAAATCATCAGGAGGGCTGGCCTCCTGTCGAGCGCAAATCTATGCGATGGAATGAAGGGACTCCACATTCCTATGGACGGATGCATGGACGCCCGGATTCATCCGCTCGTTCCTGACATGAAATTTGTCGGCACAGCGATGACGGTGGAAACACGCGACGGCGACAATCTTCCGATTCATCTGGCACTGTACACCAGCAACCCGGGTTATGTCATGGTGATTGACGGAGCAGACTGCGAGGACTATCCATATTTCGGCGATTTGATGATGTCTACAGCTAAGGCAGAGGGATTTCTTGCCATGGTGGTGAACGGATTTGTCAGGGATTATGACGGAGCGGTCGCGCTGGGCCTGCCGGTTTTTGCAAAGGGCCTTATGCCCAGAGGTCCGAGAAAGAGTGATCCGGGAACAATCAACGGCACGATCATCTGTGGCCGCGTAACTGTTCACCCCGGCGATCTGGTGCTAGGGGATTATGATGGAATTGCAGTTGTTCCCAGAGAGCAGATCGAGCAAGTGTTAGCCAAAGCGGAAGAAAAAGTTGACTATGAAAAAAAGCGCAGGGCCGCTATCCAAGACTATGCCGAAGCCTTGCGGGAAGGGAAGGAGCTTCCGAACCTCATGCCGAAGTGGGTAAAGGAAATGCTCGAGTAAGGATATGGAGTTAAGGCTTTTTGAATCCAAATATAGCGGAGGAATCATGTTATGCTGGTAAAGAGGGAAAAATTGCTTCAAATAGCAAAATCTGCTCTGATCCATGTGGGGGAAAGCGAAGAAAACGCGGGGATTGTCGCTGAAAGCATGGTAAAAGCGGATATGCGCGGGGTAACGACCCACGGGACTTATTTGATTGATGGAATCAAAAAGAGAAAAGAAGGCAACCAGATAACACTGCCGACCGTTGTCTCCGTCGTGAGTGACAGCGGCGCGACGGCAGTGCTTGACGGAAACGACGGTATTGGGATGGTTGCCGCACATAAGGCGGCCGATCTTGCAGTAGAGAAGGCAAAGGCGTTTGGAATCGGAATCGTTCTAATCCGCAATACCAATAATGTCGGAACCCTGTCCACTTATACCCAGAAGGTGACAGACCGCGGCATGATTGCATTCCTGTGCGGGAATGCTGCGCCGAGCGTAGCTCCCTGGGGCAGCTCGGAGGCAATGATCGGGACGAATCCATTGAGTATCGGTTTTCCGATACCCGGCGGCATCTTCAATAGCGACATGGCCACAACCGTAGTTGCAAGAGGGAAGATTCGGAAGGCCCTGCGCAACGGGGAAAAGATTCCTGACAACTGGGCATCCGACGAAGAGGGAAAGCCTACAACGGATCCTGCCGAGGCTATGAAGGGTACGCTGTTTCCAATCGGAGGAGCAAAGGGCTCCGCGATTGCACTGTCCATTGATCTTCTTTCCGGTCTGCTGTCCGGATCGAGTTATGCAAAAGACGTAAAGTCTTTTCATGTGTTGGAAGGGAAAACGGGAGTGGGGGCGGCCATCATCGTCATTGATCCTCAAAGATTCATGGGTGCGGAGGAGTACGATAGGAAGATCGGGGAATATGTTCAAAAAATCAAGGAAGCAAAACGGGCCCCCGGATTCGATAGGATTTTGATGCCGGGCGAAATTGAAGCTGAAAAAGAGAAAAAAAGTGCCGAATCAGGCATAGAGATCGACGATGCCCAATTGGAAAGGTTGTCCGAAATCTGTGGGGACTAATGCCGCTCCAGAGTTCTGGATATTTGGTCTATAATAAAGGAGGAGGACATATGTTAACCGTCTTAGCGTATGGGATGATCATCGCCTTTGTCATACTGGTTGTCACAAAGAAATTGTCCGCGTTCAACAGTCTGCTTTTGACATCGCTGATCGGTGGGGCGCTCGCCTGCATCATAACGAAGAAGCCCGTTACAGACATTTTCTCATGGATCAAATCCGGTCTGTTCTATTCGACGGATCAAGCGGGAAAGGTGTCCCTTGGCACCATAAATTCCGCCGTAATGATCTTGTTTGCCATTTTGTATTTCAGCATGATGATGAATGTGGGCCTTTTTGATCCCCTGATCACATTTCTGATCAGAAAAGCGAAGGGCGATCCGCTTCGTGTGGCGGTTGTCACGGCCTTTGTCGCTTCCGTCGTCACCTTGGATGGGGACGGAACCACAACGGTGCTAATTACAACCGCCGCGTTTGTCCCGCTGTTCCGGCAGATGAAAATGAAGATGTCCTATCTTGCGGTTTTGATTATGCTGCCGGCAACTCTTGGGAATCTGCTGCCGTGGGGCGGTCCGCTTGCACGCGTGGGAGCGGTCATGAATCTCGATGTAGGCATGCTGTTTTCAACCCTGCTTCCAGTACTGCTCGTTTCCGAGATATATATTCTTGCTTTGTCGTATTTCATGGGGAAAAAGGAAAGAAAACGCCTTGGATATAAGGGAGAAAAGGAGGCAGTGATCACACAGGAACAGATTGAAGAAATGTGCCAGGCAATTGTCGACCAAGATAAAGAATTTAAAAGACCCAAGATGTTTTTTTTCAACCTGATCCTGACGATTGTGATGATTGCAGTGTTGATAATGGGATGGGTGAGCGGCGCCTATGTGTTTTTAATTGGGACGGCAATCTTCCTTGCTGCCAACTACAATTTCAGGGAGCAGAGGGAACGGTTGTCAGCCGTCAGCGGAGACGCCCTGGCGGTTGCGACCGTCATTATTTCCGCAGGAGCGTTGTTGGGAATATTAAATGGGAGCGGAATGTCCACTTCAATTGCAACGAGCCTTATCAATATCATTCCGAAGTCGTTGAATAGTCATTTTGCATTCATATTTTCCTTTATTGGCATACCCGGCCGCTATTTTCTGACGGTGGATTCCTACTATTTCGGGATACTGCCCGTCATAGCGCCCGTAGGGTTAAGCCTTGGATTTACAGCAACTGAGATTGCCATGTCTTCCGTAATGGGACAGGCGACAGGGTACGCGAGTCCGGTCAATCCCTGGCTCTATCTTCTGCTGGACAGGACAGATGTTTCTCTGGGAACTTATCAGAAAGAATTCTTTAAGTATTCCATCCCAATGTTTTTTGTTTTCGTTCTTACCGCATTGCTTTTTGGGCTTTTCCCTTTATAAAGAGGAAGCTAGCCTTGGCTTACCGCCGAAATATAGAATTTTAAATTTTACGCGACTTTCTGAACATAAAAAAGACACAGTACCATTGTCTTGATACTGTGCCTTCAAGCTGAGGCAAGCCTCAGATTATTTAAGAACCCATCCTTCGCTTTCTACGTCGGGTGGGTTCTTCGACGATATTTTTATCTTACACCAATGGTCCGCCGAATATCCGAAAGTGTACTCTACGATAGGAACTCTTATATTTCCTGTTGGCTCTATAATAAATGTTGGGGTAAAGAATAGAGCTTTGAAAAAAAGAGTAAA
>UREO01000034.1 GCA_900546895.1 uncultured Oscillospiraceae bacterium | reverse complement strand
TCCTGAAAAGCACCCGTATTTCGTCTGTAATTTCAAAATCGTATGCCTCCTATTCACAGCTTATTTGGGTAATGATTATCCTTGTTTTTCCTTCTGCCAGTTTTTCCGTTCCCAGGTTCAGATTTTTATTCTGTACAAGCGATTCTATCCATGGGGGAAGATGTTCGCAAATCAGATCCAGCCGAAAAAACGGCGTCCCTAGTAGAAAAGACTGAAGCGCCATTTTAGAGGAAATCCCGGGACTCTGCTTTTGCAAAGCAATCAGATCAAGAAAATAAACCCCGGGAACATCCGTCTCGACAGGACCCGTAAAAGCGCGTTCCTCTCTTTTTCCGGATTTGTTGTGAACATCAGATAAAATTTGGTCCAAAACCACAGGGCTGAATGACTCGGCTTCAAAAATATCAAACCCCATTTTATCAAATATATGGTATGTCAAACCGGATATCGATCTTCCCACAATAATCTTACAGTCTCCCAATTCAGAAGCAAGCTGTATCAGTTTCTTCCGAAGCTCCTTTATATTTTGAAACAGGCCGAAATCGATGGAAATGTTCTTTACAACTGTCCATACAGTATTCCTTTTTTCAAACACAGAAATAACTGCGTTCTCCATAATTGAATCTATTTCTCCGAAGTTATTCATAATTATTGAAATTTTATCCATTATATTCTTTTCCTCTTTAAAAAATGAAATATTTATATATTGATTATTCATTAAGTATAGGTTTCATTCTTCTGATAGTCAAGTGAAACTATCAAAATTGTTTAGATTGGATATAAATCCGTTTAATTATTCTTCAGAATCTACGATTTGATGTATTGTTGAAATAGAAAGTATCACGTATACTTGTTAACAAGATGAAACAAAAAGTTTCTTGCAAATCAGGCAAAGGAGCCGCGGCCCTCGAACAAGGGTTTGCGGCTCCTTTGCTATATGAGAAAATGGAGGTATACGATATGAGACAGGTAGCTATCTACGGAAAGGGCGGAATCGGCAAATCCACCACGACTCAGAACCTGAACGCCGGTCTTGGAGAAATGGGAAAACACATCATGATTGTCGGCTGCGACCCTAAAGCAGACTCGACCCGTTTAATTCTTGGCGGACTTGCGCAGCAAACCGTGCTGGATACCCTTCGCGAAGAGGGGGAGGATATCGACCTTGATTTTGTCTTAAAAAAGGGGTATAAAGATATAAAATGTGTGGAATCTGGAGGGCCGGAGCCTGGTGTAGGCTGTGCCGGACGCGGAATCATCACCTCTATCGGCTTGCTGGAGCGTTTGGGGGCCTACACCGAAGATCTGGATTATGTTTTTTATGATGTACTGGGCGACGTTGTATGCGGCGGATTCGCAATGCCAATCCGCGAAGGAAAAGCACAGGAAATCTATATTGTGGCCAGCGGAGAAATGATGGCGCTGTATGCGGCAAACAATCTTACAAAAGCAATTAAAAAGTACGCGGGCACTGGCGGCGTTCGCCTTGGCGGTATCATCTGCAACAGCCGCAAGGTGGACGGTGAAGCGGATTTGGTTGAATCCTTTGCAAAAGAGCTTGGCTCGCAGATGATCTACTTTGTCCCCCGCGACAATATGGTGCAGAGGGCCGAGATCCATAAAAAGACAGTTATTGAATTTGACCCCACCTGCAATCAGGCGGACGAATACCGCAACCTTGCCAAAAAAATTGATGGAAACGATATGTTCGTCATTCCAAAGCCACTGTCTCAGGAAAGATTGGAAACGATTCTGATGGATCACGGAATTATGGATCTGTAACCCAGATTAAGGAGGATTTGTACCATGTTGTTAGTAAGAGCGATTATCCGGCCCGAAAAAACCGGGATTGTTTTATCCGAACTGCTGGCGGCCGGTTTTCCCGCAGTGACCAAAATGGATGTATACGGACGCGGCAAACAAAAGGGGATTACTGTTGGTGAAGTTCATTACGATGAGATTCCCAAAGAAATGCTGCTGATTGTAGTCAACGATGAGGATAAGGATGACTGTGTCAAGACGATTATGAGAAACGCGCGAACCGGAACGGCCGGTTCCTACGGCGACGGAAGGATCTTCATCAGTCCGGTGGAAGAAGCCTACACCATCAGCACAGCGAAAAAAGGATTGTAGGAGGGCTGCTTTATGAAAGAAGTAATGGCTTTTATCCGGTTAAACATGGTGGGTCCCACCAAGGAAGCGCTTTCCAAAGCCGGATTTCCATCCTTTTCCTGCAGAAAATGTCTGGGGCGCGGGAAAAAAAGTATTGATCCCGATATTTTGAACAAAGTACTGGAAACCGGTGAAATTCCTGTTTCGCCGGTCGGAGAATATTTTACGGAAGGTTCCCGGTTAATCCCAAAGCGCTTTTTCACATTGGTCGTCAGCGACGAGCAGGTGGATTCCGCCGTAAGAATCATTGTTGACACGAACCAGACAGGCAGCCCGGGTGACGGAAAAATATTCATCATTCCCATTATGGAAACCTATCAGGTGAGAACGGAAGAATCCTCTTCCGTCTCCATAGAATAACACGGTTCTGAATCTACTGCCGTCCGGCAAGGCGAAAGGAAGGATTTTCATTGGATGAACGTACAAGAATTTTAGATAAATACAGCGCCAGAGTCTATAAGAACCGTAAGGAGCACATGATTCAAATCGAAAATGCTCCAAGCAGTCAGAATATTATGGCAAATTCCCGATCTGTGCCGGGTATTATGACAAACCGCGGCTGCTGTTACGCAGGCTGTAAGGGCGTGGTTCTAAGCCCGTTAAAGGATGTAGCAATTATTACTCATGGCCCCATCGGCTGCGGCTTTTACACATGGGGGACCAGACGGCACAAAGCAAAAACAGAAGAAGGCGGCAAAAACTTTATGGAATACTGTTTTTCCACCGATATGCAGGAATCCGACATTGTCTTCGGCGGAGAAAAAAAGCTGAAACAGGCAATCAAAGAAGTTGTAGAACTGTTTTCACCAAAGTGTGTGATGATTTGCTCCACTTGTCCCGTCGGTTTGATCGGCGACGATATTCACGCAATCGCCTCCTGGGCTGAAAAGGAATACGGCATTCAATGTCTTGCGTTTAGCTGCGAAGGCTACAAGGGGGTCAGCCAGTCCGCTGGACACCATATTGCCAACAACGGTTTGATGAAGTCAATTATCGGCACCGGCGACGCCGCACCGACAAAGAAATTCTCCGTCAATATTCTCGGTGAATACAATATAGGAGGCGACGGGTGGGAAAACGCCCGTATTCTGAAACGAATCGGCTATGATATTATTTCGGTATTTACCGGCGACGGCAGTTACGAGGATATTAAAAATGCCCATACGGCCAATCTGAACCTTGTGCAGTGCCACCGCTCCATCAATTATATTGCCGAAATGATGAAAACTAAATACGGTATCGACTGGATGAAAGTAAATTTTATCGGTCTGGACGCAACCATTCAGTCCCTGCGGGATATGGCGGAATATTTCGGCGATCAGGATTTAATCGCCCGAACAGAAGCCGTCATTGCCGATGAACTGACAGAAATCACAGACGATGTGGAGTATTATAAGGGCAAACTCAAAGGAAAAACCGCAGCCATCTTTGTCGGCGGTTCCCGAGCACACCATTATCAGAATCTGCTTGCGGACTTTGGTGTAAAAACCATTATAGCCGGCTATGAATTCGCACACAGGGACGATTTTGAGGGACGTGAAATTATCCCTAATATCAAAGACGACGCTGACAGTAAAAATATTGAACAGCTGAACGTGGAACCCGACCCGCAGAAATACCGCGCAAGTTTGACTCCGGAACAATACGAACAGCTTAAAAACGTAATTCCGCTGGAAAAATACTCCGGCATGATCAAGGATATGAGCAACAACAGCATTGTTGTCGATGATTTCAATCATTATGAAACGGAGGAACTGCTCCATTTGTTAAAACCGGATTTCTTTTTTTCCGGGATCAAGGACAAATACATCCTGCAAAAATCCGGAGTCGTTTCGCGGCAGATGCACTCGTACGACTACAGCGGCCCATACTCCGGTTTTCGCGGAGCGGTCAATTTTGCACGGGATATTACCATGAGTCTGTACGCACCCGCGTGGGGTTACATTACCCCCCCGTGGAAAACAGAGCCCATTTTACAGGGAACCCTGACGGAGGTGAGCAAAAATGCTTGATTTGACGCCAAAAGAAGGTAAGGAACGCACGGGCCTTAAAATCAACCCCTGCAAAACGTGTCAGCCTGTGGGCGCAATCTATTGTGCGCTCGGTGTTCACAAATGTATGCCCCACAGTCACGGCTCACAGGGATGCGTGTCTTTTCACAGAATGTTTTTAACCCGGCATTTTAAAGAACCCGCCATTGCTTCAACCAGTTCGTTTACGGAAGGCGCCTGTGTTTTTGGCGGCGGCAGCAATATAAAAACCGCTGTAAAAAATATATTCGACATCTATGACCCTGACATTATTGCCGTTCACACCACCTGTTTAAGCGAAACCATTGGAGATGATCTGAACGCCTATATTCAGGAAATGGATATTCCGGAAGGGAAGCATGTTATTCATACCAACACGCCAAGCTATGTCGGCTCGCATATCTACGGCTTTTATAATATGATGAGCGGGTTTATCAAATATCTGGCTAAATCAACCGGAAGAAAAAACGGTAAAGCGGCTCTCTTCCCGGGGTTCGTCAATCCGGGAGATATGCGGGAGATGAAGCGGATCGCACAGCTGATGAAAGTCGATTATACCATGTTTCCCGACACCAGCGGCGTAATGGATTCCCCGATGACCGGCACCTATGAAATGTACCCCAGAGGCGGCACTAAAATTGAGGATATTATCGCGCTGGGCGATTGCAATATGGTTTTCGGACTTGGCCAAATTACTAATGAGCAGCCCGCAAAGGATTTGGAACATAAATGCAAAGTGCCCTACAAGCTCCTTCCCTCCCCAATCGGAATCGGGGCAACAGACGAATATGTTTTAGCACTTTCCCATTTTTCAAAGACGGAAGTTCCTTATGACCTGGAGGAGGAGCGCGGTCAGGTCATCGACCTGATGCTGGACGCACACTCTTATTTCTATAGAAAATCAGTCGCCGTTTACGGTGATCCCGACACGGTGCTGGGGATTACCAGCCTGGTCCTGGAAATGGGAATGGTTCCGAAGTACGTGATTACCGGAACGCCCAAAGAAGATTTTACCGGCCTTGCAAAGGAATTGTTCGCTAAATTCGGGACCGAAAACTGTAAAGCAAAAGCCGCGGCAGATTTATTCGAGCTGCACCAATGGATAAAAAACGATCCGGTAGATTTGCTGATAGGCGGCACCCACGGCAAATACATAGCAAGGGCGGAGGATATTCCTCTGGTTCGTGCGGGCTTCCCCATTATCGACCGCTACGGACATTCCTACCAGCCGATTGTCGGCTACAAAGGAGCAATGCGTCTGATTGAACTGATCGCTAACGCGCTGATGGACCGGCGCGACAGGGACGCGGCGGAAGAAGATTTCGAAATGGTCCTGTAAGATCGCAGCAACGATACATGAATATATCAGAACACCGCAAAGGAGCGATTCCGCCTTTTGTGGTGTTCTGCGTTTTAGGGGGTTTTTCAATGCAGACGACCAGAATTCTGGAGGAACGGAAAGGTTCCATCCTTTCTAAAAGCTCCTGCTGCGGCGACGGCATTCGCTGCGAAAAGGCAAGTGTTTCCGGCTCCGTGAGCCAGCGGGCCTGTGTCTACTGCGGCGCAAGGGTAGTGCTGAATCCGATTACCGACGCGTTTCACATTGTTCACGGTCCTATTGGCTGCGCAAGCTACACCTGGGACATTCGCGGCAGCTTGTCGAGCGGCTCGGACATCTATCGCAACAGCTTTTCAACCGATCTGCGCGAACAGGATATTGTGTTCGGCGGAGCGAAAAAACTTGCCGCGGCGGTGGACGAAGTGGTCGAAAAATACCGTCCAAAACTGATTTTTATTTACGCCACCTGCATTGTAGGCGTCATCGGGGACGATGTGGAAGCTGTCTGCAGGGAGGCGGAAAAGAAATACGGCATCCGGGTGATTCCGGTAAAGGCGCCCGGGTTTTCCGGAACAAAATCATTGGGATATAAAATGGCCTGCAATGCCATTATGAAGCTGATTACTCCGTATGTGAGCCAGCCAAAGCAAAAGGGCGTCAATATTTTGGGCGACTTTAACCTTTCGGGTGAAATGTGGATTATCAAGAACTATTTGGACCGGATCGGCGTCAACGTCATTTCCACCATAACGGGGGATGCGTCCCACGACACGCTGATACAGGCTCCTTCCGCGGAACTGAATCTTGTGCAGTGTGCCGGTTCCATGGTGTACCTTGCCAAACGCATGGAAGAGGAAATGGGCATTCCCTTTATCAAGGTCAGCTTTTTCGGAGTGGAAGACACTTCGGATTCGCTGATGAGAATCGCACAGGCGGTCGGCGGCGAAGAGAGTATCCGAAAAGCGGAAGCGTTCACCTGTTCGGAAAGCGCCCGATTGCAAGAATTTTTAGATCGCTACCGTGACCGCTTTGCAGGAAAGAAAGCGGCAATCTATGTAGGCGGCGGGTTTAAGGCCATTTCACTGATTCGCCAGTTCCATGAAATGGGAATTGAAACTGTGGTCGTCGGTACGCAAACAGGCAAACCGGAGGACTACGAAATCATTGAGAGACTGGTAAGTCCCGATACAATTATTCTGGACGATACGAACCCCACCGAGCTGGAACTGTTCATGAAAGAGAAACATGCGGACATTCTGGTGGGCGGCGTGAAGGAACGTCCGCTTGCCTACAAACTGGGGATTGCGTTCTGCGATCACAACCATGAACGCAAACACGCTCTGGCCGGATACGAGGGTGTGGAAAATTTCACCCGTGAAATCAATTTATCCATCAACAGCCCGGTATGGAGTTTTATTCAATAACCGGGTTTATCCATAAAGTAAAACGCTGAGGAGGGATTACGATGGGAGCCAATCTCGTTCAATTAAATGTAAATCCCTGTAAAATGTGTATGCCCATGGGCGCTGTATCCGCATTTTACGGCATTAAAAAATGTATCACTATTCTGCACGGATCACAGGGCTGCAGCACCTATATCCGCCGCCATATGGCGACCCATTACAATGAGCCTGTCGATATTGCGTCCTCCTCGTTAACGGAACAAGGGACCGTTTTCGGCGGCGCGGACAATTTGATAAAGGGGCTTGAAAATATCATCAAGCTGTACGATCCGCAGGTGATCGGCGTGGCAACGTCCTGTCTCGCTGAAACGATCGGTGAAGATATTCCCGCCATTATCCGTGATTTTTACAGGAAGCACCCTGAAATCTCTGTTAAGATTATTCCCGTCGCTTCCGCCGGATACTCCGGCACGCAGTATGAGGGCTTTTTTCGGGCGCTGCTCGCAATTGTCTCATCCGTGGAAATGAAGCCGCAAAAAAACAATAAAATCAATATTATTACCGGGATGATTACTCCCGGCGACACGCGCTATTTAAAATCCTTACTCGACAAACTCGGGCTTGACTATATTCTTCTGCCCGACTTATCCGAAAATCTGGACGGTGTGCATACGGAAGAATACAATCGCCTGCCGGGCGGCGGTACTTCCCTGGAAGAAATATCCATGATGGGTGGAGCCAGAATGAGCATCGAGCTGTCGTCGTTCATTCATCCGGAAAGCTCCCCCGCCCGATTTCTGAAAGATCGGTACAGTGTGCCGTTTATCAGAAGAAACCTTCCGGTCGGATTGAGGGATACGGATGCTTTTATCGCGGAATTGGTAAAGCTCGGCGGCACGGTTCCAAGAGAACTGACCATGGAACGCGGTCGGTATGTCGACGCAATGATTGACTCCCATAAGTACAATGCGGAAGGGCGGGCAGCGGTTTACGGGGAACCGGATTTTGTGTATTCCACCGTGCGCCTTTGCTGTGAAAACGGCATTGTTCCCGTAGTGGCGGCGACTGGCTCCGCCTGCCGCACGTTTCGGGAGACGCTCAGGCCCCAGATTCAGCAGGCGGCAGATTCCATTTTCGTTGAAAAGTTTGATGCTTTTGAGGATTTGGATTTTGACACGATCGAAAAGTACATCGTTGAATACGGCGTCAATCTCATGATCGGAAATTCGGACGGGCGACGAATCGCCGAAAAGCATCACCTTGACCTGATACGCTGTTCCTTCCCCGTGCATGACAGAATCGGCGGTCAGCGCCAGCAGATGCTGGGCTACGAGGGTTCCCTCCAGCTGCTCGATAAAATCACAAATGCGCTGCTGGCAAATAAGGAGCATCGCTTCCGTGCGGAGCAGTACCAAAAATATTATAAGGATCCGAAAACAGAACAGTCCCAGATGATCGAGAAAAAAGAAATTGATGTGCCGGAAACACCTGTCAAAGCCAATCCGTCGGTCAGTATAGAGGAAAAAACGGCGACCCATCCCTGCTATAACTGCGGTGCGGGAAAATACGCCAGAATCCATCTTCCCATCGCACCGAAATGCAACGTGCAGTGCAACTACTGTGTCAGAAAGTATGACTGTCCGAATGAAAGCCGCCCGGGGGTTACAACCGAAATTCTGACTCCGCAGGAGGCCTTTGAAAAATATGTGATTGTAAAAACAAAGATGGCAAACCTGAAGGTCGTCGGCATTGCCGGTCCCGGCGACTCCCTCGCTAATTTTGAGGAAACGAAAAAGGCCTTGACCCTGATCAGGGAATATGATCCGGACGTGACGTTCTGCCTTTCCACCAACGGGCTGATGCTGCCGTATTATGCGGAAGAATTGATCCGGCTGGGCGTCTCCCATGTGACCGTCACCATCAACGCCGTTAACCCGCAGATCGGCGCAAAAATTTACAAATATATTGATTTTATGGGCACACGCTATACCGGCGAAACCGGAGCGGCCATTTTGCTGGCAAACCAGCTTTCCGGTCTCAAATACCTGACCTCACACGGCGTGGTCTGCAAGATAAATATCGTCATGCTCAGCGGGATCAACGAAGACCACATTGAAGAAGTTGTAAAAACAGTGAAGAAAATTGGCTGCTACATTACCAATATCATGCAGCTGATTCCTGTGAAAGGCAGCGCTTTTGAAAGCCTTCCGCTGGTAAGCAATAAAGAGATCACGAAAATGAGAAAACACTGCGAGGGAATGATGAAGCAGATGTACCATTGCAGGCAATGCCGGGCGGATGCCGTCGGCACTTTGGACAATGACCTGTCCATTGAATACCGCGGCTGCACTGGCTGCGGTAAAAAGGAACCGGAAGCACCCATCTATCGGAAATTCGCGGTTGCAACAAAAAGCGGGATTCTTGTTGACCAGCATTTCGGGCACGCCAATGAATTTTATATTTATGAAAGCGACGGAAATACCGTCCGATTTTGCGAAAAGCGCAAGATTTCCCAATACTGCACCGATATTAGCTGTACCGATGAAGACGGAAAAATGGACGGCATTTTGAGTGCCGTAGAAGACTGTGACGGTATTCTGGCCCTGCGAATCGGTTTTGCACCTTCCCAAAAACTACAGGCAAAGGGAATCAAGATTTTTATGACCTATGACAAAATTGAAGCCGCGGTAAAATCCGCCGCCCGGCAATCATAAAGAACAGGAGTAGAAGCGATGAACAGTCCGAAATATCATATTTTTATTTGCACGAGCTGCCGTATTAACGGTACACAAAAAGGATTTTGCTTTTCTAAAGATTCCGTTAATCTGATCCAGCGTTTCATGGAAGAAATTGAGGAACGGGATCTTTCCGGCGACGTAATGGTAACAAATACCGGATGCTTCGGCGTATGCAGTCACGGCCCCATCGTGGTTATTTATCCAGAGGGTACCTGGTATGGGAATGTGACCGAAGAGGACGTTGGGATCATTATGGAACAGCATATTGAAGGCGGACGTATTGTAAAAGAACTTCTAATTTAGGAGTAACCGGTATCAAAGGAGGGATTCCGATTGATACGAATTACGGATAGAACCTTGAGTTGCCTGGATGATTATGACGCGACGCCTCGGCAGCTTCGCGCTCTTTGCGGATTACTCCTGAAGCTGGGTGTCGATTTTACGGAGCTTTCCGTAGATGCTTACCGAAAGATAGGTTCTTTGCCTGAAAACGGAAAATACATTCTGAGAGTGGAGGACGTGATCGAAGCAAGGGAGTACCCCGGGTTTGACCGGTACATCTGCCGTCACAGCGGACTTGTTACACCGGTTGAGGCAGTAGCCGAAATGCAGGTCAATGATGTCAATGAAATCCATCTTCTAAAACAGTACCAGAATCTGGCAAGCGTCCGAATCACCGGGCTCGACGACATCCTGTGTCATGATTATAAAATCGCTTTCCAGCAAATCAAAAAAAATGTTACCGGAAAAATAGAAATATGCCCCGAGAACCACTATTTCTGCGCTACCGCGATTGCGGTGGAGTGGATTTTATCCGGCGGTAAAAATATTGCAGCAAGTTTCGCGGGTATCGGCGATTTTGCGCCGCTGGAAGAGGTCTTGATGGCGCTCAGGCTGGAACTGCGGTATCAACCCAATCGGGACTATTCGGTATATCCGCAAATTAAAGCGCTTTTTGAGCAGATCACGGGGAAAAAGATTCCGGCGCACAAGTCAATTATCGGCTCCAATATTTTTGACGTGGAGGCAGGTGTCCATGCGGACGGGATTTTAAAGGACCCCAATATCTATGAGCCGTTCAAACCGGAGTTGGTCGGCGACAGACGATGCCTGGTACTGGGGAAACACTCCGGAAAAGCGGCAGTCATCATGAAGCTGAATGAACTCGGCATTAAGGAAGACGAAACTGAAATTCCGGCAATTCTGGACGCAGTCAGGCGGAAAAGTATTGAGAAGCAATGCAGTTTGACCGATGAGGATTTTATTGAACTGATTAAGGCCATGTAACGGATAAGGGGGGTACGGCAGAATGAAAGATGTAAAATATTTGGTGGATACCACCTTGCGGGACGGGGAGCAGAGTCCGGGATATGCCCTGACAAAGGAGCAAAAGGTTGAAATAGCCGCTATGCTGGATATTGCCGGCGTGTACCAGATTGAGGCCGGAATTCCTGCAATCTGTTCTTATGAAATCGATACTCTCTGTGAAATCTCCCAAAATAAACACAGCTCCAAAATCTCAGTTTGGAACCGGCTGAATGAGGACGACATTAAACGTTCGTTTGACTGCAATCCCGATATTATTCATATCGGTGTACCTGTCTCCTATATACAGATTTATACAAAGCTTCATAAAAACAAAACATGGATCGCGAAAACGGCGGCGCGCTGCGCTGATATGGCCATGAGCAAAGGGTATGAAGTAACGGTCGGGTTTGAGGATGCCTCCCGCGCCGACCCCGCTTTCATGCTGGCGCTGGCGTATTCCCTGAAAAGCATAGGAGTAAACCGTATCCGGTTTGCAGACACCGTCGGCGTACTAAGCCCGACCAGAACCTACGAAACCATTCGAGATCTGATCGGCTTTACCGGTATTGAGGTGGAAATGCATGCGCATAACGACCTTGGAATGGCAGTCGCCAACTCGCTTGCCGCCGCAAAAGCGGGTGCCAATTATATTGACACCACTATTTTCGGAATCGGTGAAAGAACCGGAAACTGTGATTTTAAAAAGTTTATTTCCGCATCTGAATTTGCTTTTACTGTCAGCCCTACTCACTCTGCCGCCCTAAAGGTGGAGGAGAAAGCTGCAAAGATATTAGTAAGAGAAAGAAAGGATGGTTACTATGAAAAAAAGATGTAAAAGTTTGCTCGCAATTCTGGCCGCAGCGGCGCTTTCCCTCTCAATGTTCGCCGGCTGCGCTTCAGCACCCGCTGCCTCAGCGCAGGAAAACAGTACCGCCGTCAGTGTCGTTTCCACCGCAAGCGAGGCGGTCTCCTCACAGCCCAAGGAATCCACGGAGCTGTTTATTTCTGCTGCCGCAAGTCTTACGGATGTGTTGAAAGAGCTTTCCACTGCGTATGGCGCCAAAGAGCCCGATGTAAAACTGACCTTCACTTTCGGGGCATCCGGCGCTCTTCAGACTCAAATTGAGGAAGGAGCCCCTTCGGATATTTTTCTTTCTGCCGCGCAAAAGCAGATGGATGCACTCGATAAAAAAAGCCTTTTGCTGGAAGGTACCAGAAAAGACCTTCTGATTAATAAAGTAACTTTAATTACGCCGAAAGAAAGCACCAAGGATATAAAATCATTTGAGGATGTCAATACAGACAAGGTGAAAAAAATAGCCCTCGGCGAACCGAAATCCGTTCCTGCCGGGCAGTATTCCGAAGAAGTTTTCACCTACTTGAAATGTCTTGACGCCGTGAAGAAAAAAGCGGTTTATGGGTCCGACGTTCGCCAGGTGTTGACCTGGGTTGAATCCGGCGATGTTGACTGCGGAATTGTATATGCAACGGATGCCGCAACATCCGATAAAATTCAAGTGGCCGCAGAAGCGCCGAATGGAAGTCATACGCCGGTTGTTTATCCGGCTGCCGTTTTAAAATCCAGCAAAAATGCGGATGCCGCAAAAGCATTCCTTGCCTTTTTGTCGTCGGATGAGGCAAAAACCCTTTTTGAGAAATACGGTTTTCAAATGAGTGAATAAATTACAAATGCCACGGAACGGCGGAAGATCGTTTCGCTATCCTCCGCCGTCACGGCAATTCCACATCCGGACCGGGTGCCAAGGAGGAACACTATGGACTATTCTCCGCTGATCATTTCATTGAAAACCGCCTTTCTGGCGACCTTCATCACTTTTTTTCTAGGGCTATACGCGGCGCACAAGATAGCAAAAGTGAAACACTGTAAAGGATTGATCGATGGGATATTCACACTCCCGATGGTTCTTCCCCCCACTGTCGTGGGCTTTTTTTTAATTATCATCTTTGGAAACAATAGTTTTGTAGGCATTCTTCTTGCAAAGATCAACATTACGGTCATGTTCAGCTGGCCTGCTACGGTTTTATCCGCATGTGTCGTCTCTTTCCCTCTCATGTATCGTACGGCGCGCGGTGCATTTGAACAAATCGACACCGATCTGGTTTATGCCGCCCGAACGCTCGGAATGTCGGAAGAAGCTATTTTCTGGAAAGTGATTTTCCCCGTTTCGTGGCCCGGCATCGCTGCGGGTACTGTGCTGTCATTTGCGCGCGCGCTTGGGGAATTCGGCGCCACGATCATGATTGCGGGCAACATTCCCGGCCGTACGCAAACCGTGTCGACGGCAATTTATACTGCGGTTCAGTCAGGTGACCGCGCAACCGCTTACACTTGGGCGGGGATCATTGTCGTTATCTCATTCGCTACCATGATAATGATGAATTACTGGTCGGCAAATCAGAAGAAACTGATTTCCAGCCGCACGGAAAAACGAGGTGGTTAATTGGCTGTTTTCGTGGATATAAAGAAGACCCTTGGCGATTTTAAGCTCAATGTACAGTTTGAAACGGGTAATGAAATTTTAGCTTTGCTCGGCGCTTCCGGCTGCGGAAAGAGCATGACGCTCAAATGCATTGCCGGAGTGGAAACACCTGACGAAGGCAGAATTGCTTTGGATGGCCGCGTACTGTTTGATTCAAAAGAAAAAATCAACCTGTCACCGCAAAAACGCGGGACAGGTTACCTGTTTCAGCACTATGCGCTGTTTCCCAATATGACGGTCGAAGAAAACATTGCCGCCGGAATTCAGCTTTCCCGCAGGGAAAAAGGCCGGATCGTACAAGATAAAATAAAAACGTTTTATTTGGAAGGACTTGAAAAACGGTACCCGTCGCAAATTTCCGGCGGTCAGCAGCAGCGCGTCGCGCTTGCACGAATTCTTGCTTCACAGCCAAAGATTTTAATGCTCGACGAACCGTTTTCTGCTCTGGACAGCTATTTGCGATGGCAGATGGAACAGGAAATCGGCAGCGTTTTAGAAAAGTTTCAAGGAACCACACTGTTTGTTTCCCACAATCGTGACGAAGTTTACCGGATTTGCAATAAAATAGCGGTAATATCCGACGGCCGTCTGGAAACAGTCAGCGACAAATGGGATCTTTTCAATAACCCCCGATCTCTTGCCGCCGCTCTTCTGACCGGCTGTAAAAATATATCCGCCGCTAAAAAACTATCGGATTATTCATTGGAAGCTACCGACTGGAACGTAGTTTTAAATACGGAACAAAAGATTTCCGATAGTCTGAAATATATTGGGGTCCGCGCGCATTATTTTATCCCGGCCATTGGAGAAGGCCAGATCAATACGGTGGCAGGAACCATTTCCCATATAATAGAAGACACCTTTTCCTTCATTGTCATGGTACAGTGCGGCAGCGGGAAGAGCGGTCAGATTCGCTGGGAATGCAGCAAAAATTCTTTTCATGGGATAAAGGAACCCGGTCAGCGGATTTATCTTCAGATTCTGCCAAAGGATATCTTAATATTGATGGAATAAATTTGTTGTTGATGCAGCACTATTGCTTTATGAGCAATTCGGAGAATTGAAATAAAAGTACCCGAACCGAGAATTTCTATAACAATTCCCTTTCAGTTTGTAAAACAAAACGCGTTCCTTCCCCGCCGAAGGCGGGGAAGGAACGCGACCTTATTGCAGAATCAACTGAAAAAAATCAATCATACGGGGTCTGTGTAACTGACAGGCCAGAGGGGCCAGCGCAGCAAACTTTTAGAAATTCAAGATTTGGGGTTGACAATGGGATGGATAGAATGATATAATAATTCTCGCTGAGTCGCGCGAGTGCTGGAACTGGCAGACAGGCACGTTTGAGGGGCGTGTGTTGTATGACGTATGGGTTCAAGTCCCATCTCGCGCACCAATAAGAAACCCGGAAGGCCGCAGGAATGTTGGCTTTCCGGGTTTCTTTTCTCCATAAAATTCCCAATGGGCTTCTATAATAGGCTCAATGTCAATAGTTGGGGTAACCCCAAACGGAAAGAGGAATAGAGTGGCGCTATGCCGCTCCATTTTGCGTAGAACGGGAGAACATGTGCAGGATGCGGTTGC
>UREO01000033.1 GCA_900546895.1 uncultured Oscillospiraceae bacterium | reverse complement strand
AGATCTGCGCATGTCTCGTGGGCTCGGAGATGTGTATAAGAGACAGTTCCTACACTGTTAAACGGTGGACCCAATTCATCCACGATATCTCATACCGCTTAATTATACTCATAATGCAAATACGAAACAAGGTAAATTATCAATCGAATATCCCGCTTGGTCAAATTACAATTTGGTTATTTTGACGGAAATTGTTGCGAAATTTTAAAGTTTTTTTCAAATATTTATTACATTGACAAAAAAGCGGCTGACTATAGTATAATGAATTTCATTAAGATTAATACACGGATGGGGATAAATTCATGATGGATGCAAGCAAAATTTCCGGGCTTTCGGAAGAAGAAGTGGAGGCGCGGCACCGGCAGGGGCTGGTAAACGGTACAGAGGAAATAAAAACAAAAACGGTCGGACAAATTATTCGCGGCAATCTGGTCACACCCTTCAATATCATAAATGCAATTCTCGCGGGCTTGATTTTAATGGTGGGCTCCTACAAAAACCTGCTGTTTATGGGCGTCATTTTTTCGAATATCCTGATCGGAACCACTCAGGAAATCAAGGCAAAAAAAACGATTGACCGGCTGAAGCTGATCGCCGCGCCGAAAGCGCATGTCCTGCGCGGCGGCGTCAGGCAGGATCTTCCCGTCGGCGAGCTGGTGCTGGACGACATCATGGTGCTTTCCTCCGGAAATCAAGTCTGCGCCGACTGTGTGGTCGCGGACGGCGAATGCGAGGTCAACGAGGCGCTGATTACGGGCGAAACCGACCTGATCGTCAAAAAAAACGGCGACCATCTTCTGAGCGGAAGCTTTATCGGGAGCGGAAGCTGCCTTGCACAGGTTGAACATATCGGCGCCGAAAATTACGCGGCGAAAATTACGCAAAGCGCCAAATACCTGAAAAAACCGAATTCCGAAATCATGACATGGATCAATAAAATCATTAAATACACCGGGTTTTCCATTATTCCGATTGGCCTTATGCTGTTTTACAAACAAATCTATATTTCGGGACAACCCTTCAACCGCGCGGTCGTCAGTACCGTGGCCGCGCTGATCGGCATGATTCCGGAAGGGCTTGTCCTTTTGACCAGCGTTGTGCTGGCGGTGAGCGTGCTTCGCCTGGCCCGCCACAAGGCATTGGTGCAGGACCTCTATTCCATTGAGACCCTCGCCCGCGTGGATACGCTCTGTTTGGACAAAACAGGAACCATTACGGAGGGAACCATGCAGGTGGACGCCGTTGTCCCCCTTTGCGATATTTCCCGGCAGGAAGTCGAAGAAGCGATCGCCGCGGTGATGCAGGCGGTCAATGACGACAATCCGACCTCCAATGCCCTGAAGGCGCTGGACCGCAAGCCCCCCGCATGGAAATGCACAAATACGGTCGCGTTTTCTTCGGCCCGAAAATGGAGCGGGGCAAGCTTTCAGGAATCGGGCAGCTTTCTTGTGGGCGCGGGCGAGTTTGTCCTGAAGGACGGCTTTGAGCAGATCAGGCCGGAGGTCGAAAAATATTCCTCCCGGGGACAGCGCGTGCTGCTTCTGGCCCACAGCAAGCACCCGCTGGACGGCAGCGGCGTACTGCCCGCCGACATTTCTCCCCTTGCGCTGATCCTCCTGAGCGACAGAATCCGCAGGAACGCCAAAAAGACCCTGGAATACTTTTCTTCCCAGGGCGTCGATCTGAAAGTGATTTCCGGCGACAACGCGGTCACGGTCGCCAATATCGCCAAAAAAGCCGGGCTGAAAAAGGCCGACAGCTATATTGACGCGACCACGCTGAAAACCTATGAAGAGCTGAAAGAAGCGTCGGCGAGATACGCCGTATTCGGGCGCGTTACGCCGCAGCAGAAGCTCGACCTGATCAAAGCGTTAAAAGAGCGGGGACGGACGGTGGCCATGACCGGCGACGGCGTGAACGACGTGCTCGCCTTAAAGGAAAGCGACTGCAGCATTGCGATGGCTTCCGGCAGCGACGCTTCCAAAACGGTTTCGCAGGTGGTTCTTCTGGATTCGGATTTCGCCAGCATGCCCCGCATTGTCAACGAGGGGCGCCGTTCCATCAACAACCTGCAGCGCTCGGCCTCCCTGTTTCTTGTAAAGGCGATCTTTTCCGCGATCATCGCGGTGCTGTTCATCTTTTGCAGCTGCGACTACCCTTTCCAGCCGATTCAGTTTACGCTGATTAACGCCGTGACCATCGGATGCCCGTCATTCATCCTTGCGCTCGAACCCAACCGGGAACGGATCCGGGGCAGGTTTATTGTCAACGTGATCAAAAAATCGCTGCCGGGCGCGCTGACAATGGCGCTAAACATCGTTCTGCTCGTGCTTCTTTCCGACTTTCTGAATTTCACACAGGAGCAAATCTCCACGCTTGCCGTGATCATTACGGGATATACCGGCCTGATGACCCTGTTTAAAGTCTGCATGCCGTTCAACCTGAAGCATACCGCGTTATTTTCCGTTATGACCTCCGCTTTTATCATCGCGCTGGTTTTCTTCCAGTCGTTTTTTGCCGTGGTGAACCTGACCCTGCCTATGCTGCTGGTGCTGGTACCCATGTTCCTGGTGGCCACAAGCCTGATGACCGCCATCCTGCATATGATCGAAAAAGTCATTATGAAAAAAATCGGGAATTAGGTCCTCAGTCCAGTTTGATTTTCCGGAAGTATGCCTCCGTCGTGACTTTACCGGGCCGGAGGTACCTGCCGAGCCCGTAGAGGCATTCCGGGTCCGCCGTAAGGTAGTTCATCCGGCTTTCGCAGGTCAGGCTGGCTTGAAAGCCGAGCTTCCGAATGATCGGTACGGACGCGCCGCTGATGGCGCCGAACGGATAAACAAACGCAGTGGGAGTATCGCCGGTATGCTCTTTTACTTTCTCCTGCATTTTGCTGAGGTCCTCTGTCAGAAGCGACGTGTAGCTGCTGACGCTTTCTCCCCGTTTCATCCCCGCCCCGAGCCGGCCGTTTTTGTTTTCATGAAGATTATAGGTATGATTCTGAATTTCCACCCGGCCGGATGCGATCATTTCATTCAGTTCATCCCAGGTGCAGTGTGAATAATTGGCGTGCTCCGCGCTGACGCTGTCGGAAAACAGCTCGGTATAGTAGCCGATCGGGGAAAGCACCATTTTCATATTGTATTTTTTAATAAGAGGATAGGCGTAAAGATAATTGTTGTAGTACCCGTCGTCAAATGTAATCATCACGGGCTTGGACGGCAGCGGCTTCTTCTGATTTACATAATCCAGCAAATCCTGTACGACAACCGCCGTATAGCCTTTTTTCCGAAGATACTGAAGATCTTTTTCAAAGATCTCAGGTGAAATGACATACACCCCTTGATAGGATTTATCTTTCAGCATACTGTGATACATCAGAACAGGCAGCTTGATCCCCTTGCCGTTATCCGTCGCTTTGGCGGGATTCACCGCGCCGAAGGCGATGATCAGTACAATGGCCGCCGTGGTAAATAGCATCAGGGACAGCTTGCGGTTCATACGGACAGTTACAAACATAGGAATTCTCCTCCTATGGAAATATATGGAGCGCGACCGGCAGATATCACAAAAGGACAGGGCAAAGTGTTAGCTTTGTCCTGTCCTTTTGGAGTTTATTCTTTTGTTACGGACAGAAGAAAATTCTCTATGTCACCATAAACCTGCTGCTTATTGGTTTCGCTCAGCAGCGCGTGACGCGCCCCCGGGTATAGGACCAGACGGACATCGTGGCCGGTTCTTCTGAGCCTTGCCGCAACCTGTTTGACCCCTTTGCCAAAATCGCCGACGGGGTCTTTTTCGCCCGACAGCAGCAAAATGGGGATTTTCGGCATCTTCTTAAACCAGCGGGAAGAACTGATCTCGGCCTGCAGATAAACGATATCCCGATAGCCGGAAACAGTCAGGTCAAACCCGCAGAGAGGGTCTTTCGTATACTTCTCCACCTCGGCATCATCGCGCGAAATCCAGTCGTTCGGCGTCATAAACGGTGCAAAGGCCTTGTTGTATTTTACGGTGGAAAGCTTTGCAAAAAGCGGATCGTGGCTTTTTTCGCCCTTCTTTTTGACAATGGCGTCACCGAGCCGTTTCTGGGCGGTAAGCACCCCCGAGCCGGGACTGCCGCAGGTACCCATATAAATCACCCCGTCCAGCTCCTCACTGTATTGGGCAGCGTAGGAACGGGCCAGAAAAGAACCCATGCTGTGCCCCATTAACACATACGGCACATCGGGATAATCCTTGCGTATCAGGGCATACAGCTTATGCATGTCTTTTACAAGGTTCTGACAGCCGCCCCTGCCGAAATAGCCGTACTCCCCGCCGGCCGAAACCGACTTTCCGTGGCCCAGATGGTCGTTGATGGCCACAGCGTAGCCGCTTTCAGCCATGTGGCGTGCAAAATCCATGTAAAGAAGGCTGTGCTCCGCCATTCCATGAGCAATCTGCAGCACAGCCCTGACATCCGCCTGATCGGCAGGTTCCATAATCCGTGCAAAAATTCTTTCGTCATCTGCACAAGAATCAAAAGACATCTGTCTTTCAATAATATCCAATTGCGTCACCTCTCCATGCTGCGAATTATGTATTCATTATATCGCAGAAAGAGAGAAAAATGTAATACGATTTGTAAACAAATTTATACGGAAATATGATAAATGACCAAATAATGAAAAATCGTTCCCCCAAGCACAAATAAATGCCACACGGAGTGCATATATTTGACTTTTTTCCCCACTCCGTAAATCAACGCGCCTACCGTGTAAAGTACGCCGCCGGCAATCAGGTTAAAAATGGCGCCCGGGTCAAGGTGTGTGAGCAGCGGCTTGAAAAAGAAGATCACGAGCCACCCGAGGGCCAGATAACAAACCATAGAAAACGTTTTGAAGCGCTTGAGATCGATCGCGTTGAGCACGATGCCGACAACGGCCACCGTCCAGACAATCGAAAACATGACCCAACCCGTGACGCCGCCGAAACACAACAGTGAAATCGGCGTGTAGGTTCCCGCAATCAGAAGAAAAATGGTGCAATGATCCAGTATCTGGCAGATTTTCTTCCCGGGGCAGACCCCGAGCGCATGATAAAGCGTGGAAACCGTATAAAGCAGGATCATGGTTACGCCGAAGACGGAAACCGCGCCAAGCGTCAGCGGATCGCGGCGCCCGTTGATCAGAAGCGCTATAAAGCCCGCAATCGCAAGACCGACCCCGACTCCGTGTGTGGCAGCGTTGATCACTTCCTCCGCCACGGTATAGCTGGGGAGTTCCAGCTCTTCTCGGCGTTTGGATCTCCATTCGGATTTGCTCATGCTGTTATCGTTCATAATATCACCATCTATTCAAAATTATTTTATGTAGTATTAAAAACTATATAACAGTTTACAACGACATTTATCGTTTGTCAAGAGGCTGTCTGTCCAAAACCCCTTCCAGATTAAAAGGAGGAATAAAGCTCCGGCTGGCCGATTCCATCTCCTGCACGAAGCCGTCCAGATTCAAACGGAACAGATGCTCCTGAACCTTTTGGTACTCCCGTTTTGTGATTCTGCGGTTGATTTCGGGGTAATCCGCCGCTTTTCCGCAGGGCACATACTGCGCCATCAGGCTGACAAGCACCCCATCCGGCAGATTTTCGCCCAGCCAGTCCAGAACAGCAAGGGAATTGCGCGTATTGCCCGGCAGAATCAAATGCCGCACGATCGTGCCGCGCGTCATCAGCCCTTCGCCGTCAAATTGGGCCGGGCCGGTCTGCCGCGCCATTTCCAGCACGCAGGCTTTCGCGCGCTCCGCATAGTCCGGCGCACCGGAATATTTCAGGGCAATCGGGTCGTCCGCGTATTTCAGATCGGGAAGATAGATGTCAATCAGGCCCTCCAGCAGCTTCAGCGTTTCCAGGCTTTCGTAGCCGCCGGAATTATACACGACCGGAATCCGGGATTTCCGGAGCTGCAAAGCCTCGATGACGGCGGGGACAAATTGTGTGGGGCTGACCAGATTGAGGTTGTGCGCGCCCTGTTCGGCAAGGCGGTCGAAAATATCCGCAAGCTCCTGTATACCGACCGGTTTTCCCACCGCTTTTTCGGTGCTGATCCGGTAATTCTGGCAGAACACGCATTTCAGGCAGCAGCCGGTAAAAAAGACCGTGCCGGAGCCGCGTTTCCCGCTGATACAGGGTTCCTCCCAAAAATGGAGCGCCGCGCGGGCGACCACGGGGTCCGTCCCCAGCCCACAGAACCCGGCCCCTTCGGTTTCCGTCCGTCTGACTTTGCAGGCGCGCGGACACAGCATACAACGCTCCGTTGTCACGCTTTTTCCTCCTTCAGGCACATCATCGCGGCAAGGCCCCCGCGTTTTCCCCCGCTGGCCCGGTGGGACCAGAGCCACTGCGCGTTGCATTTGGTGCAGAGCTGCGCCACCTCGATATTCTGCGCAGGCACGCCCGCTTCCATAAGGATGCGCCGGTTGGCCTCCCATAAATCGACCGTATATTTTCCCCCGCCCTTCTCAACGATGAACTCATACGGACGGATTTCGGTCAGCGCGGCAAATTCCCTGTAGACGGGAGCATCCACCTCAAAGCAGCACGGACCGATGGACGGGCCGACGGCGGCAAGAAGCTCCTTCGGGCTGCTGCCGAATTCCCGGGACATGGCTTTGACCATTTCGGCCCCCATTTTGGCGACGGTACCGCGCCAGCCCGCGTGGGCAAGGCCGATTGCGCAACGCTCCGGGTCAAGAAAAAACAGCGGTACGCAGTCGGCGTAAAAAGTAGTGAGGGTCACGTTTTTTTCATTGGTGACCAGTCCGTCCACGCTGTTCCTGTCCTTCGGCTTCCAGATACCCGTTCCGCAGTGCTCCGGTCCCACCCGGCGCACAACCGTATGGTGGTCCTGGGCCGACGCGGCCAGCGTGGAGTAATCGAAGCCCGCCGCGGAGCAGAACCGCTGAAAATTCCGCACCACGTTTTCGTCGCTGTCGCCCCGTCCGAAATTCAGGTTCATCGAAGCATATATCCCTTCGCTCACACCGCCGACCCGCGTAGAAAAGGCGTGATTGACGAAGCTGTATTTTTCTAAAGAGGGAAAGGTCAGAAAGACAACGCCGTCCCTTTCCTGCCGATTCATATTCTTCACGCTATCACTCATAAAAACGCCTCCCAGGTTGATTGTCTTGATTCTAGCACAACCGAAATGAGAACGCAAATCAAGGCATAAAAAGAGGAGAGCTTTCAGCTCTCCTCTTGAGGCCCTGCGTCCTCCGTTTTATCCTTTTCGGCATTGACCGGAAGGATCGTCTTTTTTACAACCATGCCCTCGTATTTCAGCTTGAACTGCACCCGGCCGTAAAACCTGCGGTGACAGTGCCAGCAGATGAACTCCGCGCGGTAGCTCTTGTTCTTGAGCTGCCATTCGCTCGTCCTGTGCGCCCGCCCGCCGCAGAGATCGCATTTGAAATGCATATCGCTCCGTTTAATCAGAGGGTTGCTCAGGTCGCAGACAATCAGCGTCTTGAAAAGAATCCGGTTGTAAAATTCGTCCGTTGTCGCGTCCTGAATAAACGGCTCCAGCTGCCCGGGGGTATACAGCTTCTGAAAGCACCGCAGAGACAGCAGGCTGTCTCCCAAAGCACGGTGATGGTCAAAGCCCTCCTCGTCGATATCCAGCAGCTGCGCGGAAGTGCTCAGGCCCATTTGCTTCGCCGGGTCGTAATCGAGCATCTTTTCGCAATAGGCCTGAAGATCCACATAGCGCTTCAAAAAGGGGATACGCTCGTTGCCGCAAAAGTAGCGGCAGTTTTCAATCAGCGCAAGGACATCCGACGTACCCCACGTCATGAACACCGCGTCCCCGGCCCATTTTCGAAACCGGCTCACGACCTGCATAAACTGCAGGCCGTCCTTCAGGTCCTCATTGGTAATACTGGTCAGCGTCTTGATCTTCCCGCTGATTTTCTTGCCGACCTGCGGACGGATCAGGGCCTCAAAGGTATCGATCACGGTCAGGTCACGGTCTACCTTCACCGCGCCGAACTCAATGATCTCGTTCATAAAGCCCTTGAGACGGCGGTTGTAGGTTCCGTTCCATTCCAAATCAAGTATTACAAAGCTCATATCATTTATTCTTACTCGCCTGTTTCATCCGAAGCTCTTTACTCAGTACCATCTTACGCATGCGGATGCTATTTGGCGTCACCTCCACCAGTTCATCATTGCGGATAAACTCAAGGCTCTGTTCCAGGCTTAGAACCGTGTGCGGTGTAAGCTTCAAAGCATCGTCCGAACCGGATGCGCGGGTATTGGTAACATGTTTTTTCTTGCAGATATTGACGACAATATCGTCGGATTTCGGGCTTGCGCCGACAATCATGCCTTCGTACACCTCGACGCCCGGCCCGATAAACAGGCGGCCGCGGTCCTGCGCGTAGAAAAGGCCGTAGCCGGTGGACTCGCCGGTTTCGTGCGCGACCAGCGAACCCTGCGCGCGCGTCTGGACGTCGCCCTTATACGGCTCGTAGGAATCAAACACATTGTTCATGATTCCGTTGCCGTTGGTGTCCGTCAAAAATTCCTGACGGTAGCCCATCAGGCAGCGGGCCGGAATTTTAAACTCAAGATGGGTCATGCCGGTGTCGCGCGTGCCCATGTTGAGAATTTCGGCCTTGCGGTTGCCCAGCTTTTCCATGACGGCACCGACGTAACTGTCGGGCACTTCGATCATGAGCAGTTCCATCGGCTCGCATTTTTTCCCGTCGATGGTCTTATAGATCACATGCGGCGCGGAAACCTGAAACTCGTAGTTCTGGCGGCGCATCTGCTCGATTAAAATAGAAAGGTGCAGCTCGCCGCGCCCGGACACCTTAAAGGTATCCGCGGAGTCGGTCTCTTCCACACGCATGGCGACATTGGTTTCCACTTCTTTGAAAAGGCGGTCGCGCAGATTGCGCGAGGTAACGTATTTGCCTTCTCTTCCGGCGAACGGGCTGTTGTTGACCATGAACATCATTGAAACGGTAGGCTCGTCTATCTTAACGAAGGGCAGCGGCTCAATACATTCCGGCGCGCAGGCGGTTTCCCCGATATTCAGACCGGTGATGCCGGAAACGGCGACCAGATCGCCCAGTCTGGCCTCCTGCACCTCCACCCGCTTCAGTCCCTCAAACTGATACAGCTTGGCAACCTTGACATTCTTCTGCTCGCCGTCGCGGCAGCAAAGAACGACATTTTCCCCGCTGTGAACCTCGCCGCGTTCCACGCGCCCGATCCCGATCCTGCCGACGTAGTCGTCGTAGTCAATATTGGAAAACAGGACCTGTGTCGGCCCGTTTAAGTCGCCCTGCGGCGCAGGGATATCCTGAAGGATGGCGTCGAAGAGCGGAGTCATATCCTTCCCCGGCACATCCGGGTCCAGAGTAGAGTAGCCGTCGCGGCCGGAAGCATAAACGACCGGGAATTCCAGCTGGTCGTCATTGGCGCCCAGCTCAATAAACAGGTCGAGCACCTCGTCCACCACCTCCGCCGGCCTCGCGCCCGGACGGTCGATCTTGTTGACGACCACCAGAGGCTTTTTGCCGAGGCCGAGCGCCTTTTTCAGCACGAAGCGCGTCTGCGGCATACAGCCCTCAAACGCGTCCACCAAAAGCAGGACGCCGTCCACCATCATCAGGATGCGTTCCACCTCGCCGCCGAAATCCGCGTGGCCCGGAGTGTCCACGATATTAATTTTGACGCCGTCGTACATCACGGCCGTATTTTTGGAAAGGATGGTGATGCCGCGTTCGCGCTCAAGGTCGTTGGAATCCATGACCCGCTCCGCAACATTCTCATTGGCACGGAAAATGCCGCTTTGTTTCAGCAGCTGATCGACCAGTGTGGTTTTTCCGTGGTCGACGTGCGCGATAATTGCAACATTTCGAATGTCATTTCTTAAATCCATAATTGATATTCCCTCTTTAATCTAATAGTTCACAAAACTTTAATATTATACCACATTTCCAAATATTTGTGAATAAGCGCCGCGAATAAAGCACGGACCTATCCGACAAAAAAGCGCCGGCAGAATACCGGCGCTTCGCAATATTGGAGCGAACGACGAGGCTCGAACTCGCTACCTCCACCTTGGCAAGGTGGCGCTCTACCAGATGAGCTACATTCGCAAATTGGTGCGTGAATTATTATAGGACAAAACTCGACCTTTTGTCAAGGGGATTTTCAAAAATATTCTCCGTCTTTTTTCAATTCCCTATTTTGCATCCTTATGCTATAATAACAAACAAGACGAAAAACGAACTGAATTGTTTAGAAAGGTGACTCTCTATTATGAGTTATTCCATTAATCTCGGAGATTGGAACTCCGTTTTCGCGGTGCCCTGCTCCGTAGTTGATCAACATATCAAGCTGGCCGGTTCCGTTCAGCTAAAGGTGCTTTTATGGGAGCTTCGCCACGCGGGCGACCCCTTCGAAGCGACGGATATTGCGAAAGCGCTGTGCATTGACAAGGCCGATGTTGCCGACGCCATGCTCTACTGGCAGCAAACGGGGCTTTTCTGTGAAAAGGACAAAGAACTGACGCCGCCGGAAAAAGAAGAGGCTTCGGCCATACCTGAAAATAAAGAAGCTGTCCCGAAAAAAAAAGATCCGGAACACGAACCGGAAAAGCAGGAGGCGGCGCCCGCCGAAAAACCGCACAAGCTGCTTTCCCGCCCGCAAAAGCCCGACAACGCCTTCGTCGCGAAAAGGATCGGCGAATCGACGGAAATCGCCTGCCTGATGCAGGAGGCCGAGCAGATTCTGGGGCGGCTGATTTCCAACGGGGACTCCGCCATGCTTCTGATGCTGCACGATGATTTCGGGCTGCCCGCGGACGTGATCATCATGCTGCTGCAGTATGTGGTCAGCATCGGCAAGGCAAACACCCGTTACATAGAGAAGGTGGCCATGAGCTGGGCCGACGAGGAAATCTTTACCCATGAAAAAGCGGAGGAAAAGCTGCGCAGGCTGGACGAAGGCCAAAAGGCGTGGCGCGTGGTCGAACAGGCGGCCGGTATTCCCCACCGCGCGCCCTCCACCAAGGAGCAGGCATTCGCCTCAGTCTGGGTCACGCAGTGGAAATTTACTCTTCCGCTGATTCACGAGGCGTATGAACGCAGTGTGGACAACACTGGAAAATTCAGCATCAGCTACATGAACAAGATTCTGGAGCGCTGGAACCGGGAAGGCATTTCCACGCTGGAACAGGCGCAGAAGGACAAGGAAGACAGGGCGGCCGCGCGCAAAAGCACCAAACCGCAGAAAACCTCCTATGACATTGAAGAATACGAGCGTTCCAGCGTTTTTGACAATTTTGACAGGAAGTGATCGCATTGGGCTACAGCAGGGAGATTTATGAAAGCGCGGAACAGATTCTTTCCGAACGCCGTAAAAAAGCGGTGGACATGGCCGCGCAGCGGAAGGCGGCGTTTTACGGAATCTGCCCGGAAGCCGCCGAAATCGAGTCCGTTCTGTCGCGCACGGCAATCGCCGCGGCAAGGGCGGTTTTGGGCGGCGGCAGCGCCAGAGAGCAGCTCACCCGCTTGAAAGCGGAAAATCTGGCCCTTCAAAGCCAATTAAAGAAAAAACTGAATTCCCTCGGCTACGATGAGCATTATTTGGAGCCGGAGTATTCCTGCAAACTCTGCGGCGACACCGGGTACGTTGACGGCAGGATGTGCGAATGCATGAAGAAGCTTCTCCGCGCACAGGCTTATGATTCCTTAAACGCCCTTACGCCGCTGAAGCTTTCCACCTTTGAAAGCTTTTCGCTGGATTTTTACCCGGACAAGGCCGAAAGCGACACGGCAAGGTCCCCGCGCAGCATGATGGAAGGCGTGTACCGCAACTGCCGCAGATACGCGGACAGCTTTTCCCTTTCCTCCCCCAGCCTGATCATGCAGGGCGCTACGGGACTGGGCAAAACGCACCTGTCGCTCGCCATTGCCAATACGGTCATTCAAAAGGGGTTCGGCGTAATTTACTGCTCCGTCAATAACATGATTACCAAGCTGGAGCGAGAACATTTCGGCCGCGACGAGGGAAACACGGGCCGCATGATTCTGGACTGCGACCTGCTGATTCTGGACGACCTGGGCACGGAATTCCGAACCGCATTTTCCTGCGCCGAAATCTACAACATCGTCAATACACGGCTGATGACCCAGAAACCGACCATCATCAGCACAAACCTTTCCATCCTGGAGCTGCAGGAACGGTATACGGAACGCTTTGCTTCCAGAATCATGGGGGATTATGTGCGCGTTCTTTTCAGCGGAAGGGACAACCGGCTGCAAAAGCTGCTAAAAAATCAGTGCTGAAAACAAAACGGGGGCTGCGCATTGCAGCCCCTTGCTTATTTTATTCGATATTTTCGCCGAGAGCGTCAAGGCTCTGCGCTTTCAGGTAGGCGTTGATAAAGCCGTCCAGATCGCCGTCCATCACGGCGTTGATGTTACCCGATTCAAAGCCGGTGCGGTGGTCCTTGGCCAATGTATAGGGCATAAAGACATAGGAACGAATTTGCGAGCCCCACGCAATTTCCTTCTGAACGCCCTTGATGTCCTCGATTCGCTCCAGATTTTCGCGCTCCTTGATTTCGACCAGCTTGGATTTCAGCATTCTCATCGCCACGTCGCGGTTTTGGTACTGGCTGCGCTCCACCTGGCAGGATACCACGATTCCCGTGGGGATATGGGTCAGGCGCACTGCGGAGGAGGTCTTGTTGACCTTCTGTCCGCCCGCGCCGCTCGCCCGGTAAACGTCCATTTTGATGTCCTCCGGGTTGATCTGGACCTCCACGTCGTCATCGATTTCCGGCATTACTTCCAGAGAGGCAAACGAGGTGTGCCTCCTGCCGGAGGCGTCGAACGGGGATACGCGGACAAGCCTGTGCACACCCGCCTCGCTTTTTAAGAAGCCGTAGGCGTTGATGCCTTCGATCAGGATACTGGCGCTTTTCAGCCCCGCTTCTTCGCCGTCCAGGTAGTCCAGCGTTTCCACCTTGTAGCCGTGGCGCTCGCCCCAGCGGCAGTACATGCGGTACAGCATTTCCGCCCAGTCCTGCGCCTCCGTCCCGCCGGCGCCCGCGTGGAACGTCAAAATCGCGTTTTTGCCGTCATATTCCCCGGTCAGCAGCGTAGAAAGGCGCTGCGCTTCCAGCTCATCCTGAAATTTTTTCAGTTCCTCCTGCGCTTCCGGCAAAAGGGATAAGTCCCCCTCCTCATTGGCAAGCTCTATTAATGCCAGCGTATCTCCGTACGAATTTTTCAGCCGTTCATACGCAGCAGCCTTATTTTTCAGCATACTGGAACGCTGCAAAACCTTTTGAGAAGTGCTCATATCGTCCCAGAAACCGGGCTGAGCGGCTTTTTCGTCGAGCTTCGCAATTTCTTCGCGCATGCCTTCCAGCCCAAGCGCTTCCGCCAGATCGTTCAGATCGGGTTCCAGCTCCTGCAAAGCAAGCTTCATTTCTTCAAACTGCAGCATACTATCATCCTTCAAATAAATTATTCCATTACAGGATTTTCAATCCGCTGATCGCGTAATTCCGTATTTCCTCCGCCGGAAGCGGATGGGAAACACAGTTGGGTCTTTCCGTAGAAAATGCAATGATTGTTATTAATTATAAATTATTCCGTGTATAATGTAAAGATGAAATTACGGAACAAAGGCCCCGCGCACCGCGCCGGACGTAAGCCTGACGCGCGGTCAATTATGAATTAGGTGAAAACTTATTGAATATATTATTGAAGTTTCTTTTGAAATTATATACAATAGGTTAATATAATAAGATTGATATCTATAGCAAATCCATTTCAGTTTGTGAGACAAAACATGTTCTTCCCCCGCCGAAGGCGGGGGAAGAACACAACCTTGTTGCAGAATTAACTGGAAGCGCTGTAATTGATATCTACATTATGGGAGGATAAACTATGATTGACTATACAGGTTTAAACTGCCCTGTCTGCGGAAAACCTTTTGCACGGGACGACGATATCGTCGTCTGCCCCGAATGCGGCGCGCCGTATCACCGCGAGTGCTACGCGCAGGCGGGCAAATGCGTTTTTGCGGACAAACACGGCACCCCTGCCGCGTGGACTCCCCCGCAGAAGGAACCCAAGTCCGCCGACACGGCGGCAAACGGGGCGGAAAACAGAACCAAACGCTGCCCGCGCTGCGGCAGTCTGAATTCACAGAACGCGATGTTCTGTGACCACTGCGGCCAGTCGCTGACCATGAACCAGCAGGATGTCGCCGGTTTCCCCAAAAGCGGCGGCTTTCCTCAGCACGGGTTCCCTCAGAACGGCTTTCCCCAGGTAGGCGCCCCCTTTCCGTCGGGCCAGCCAGGTCAGCCGGGCCAACCGATACCGTTTATCTTTGACCCGATGGGCGGCGTGAACCCCAACGAGCCGATCGGCAGCGTCCCGGCGGGAGACCTCGCCAAGCTGGTACAAGGCAATACCCAGTATTATCTGCCGGTATTCCTCAATCTCAAGCGTTTTCACAGAAACCGTTTCAACTTCAGCGCGTTCCTGTTTTCGGGCGGCTGGATGCTGTACCGCAAACAGTACAAAATCGGTTCCGTGATTACCGCGGTCATGACCGTCCTGTATCTGATCTCCACCTATGTGTCCCTAAATTTTTCCATGCCGCTGCTGGAATCCCTGATGCAACAGCAGGGAATTTCCATCGAAACGGCTTCGCCCACCTATTCCCAGCTGCTGCAGGTGTCGGAACAGCTTGCACAGCAGCCGGTCCAGCAGATTCTTCTGTTCTGCGTGCCGACCGTCATTGCGCTGATCCAGTTCATCCTCATGCTGGTGGTGGGATTTAACGGAAACAAATGGTATTTGAATCACTGTATCGATAAGATCGAGCAGATCCATCAACATACGCCGGAGGCGACTCTTGCCGCAATCCAGCTGCAGGAGCAGGGCGGCGTGAACACTTCTCTGGCAATCTGCCTTCTGATCTGTTATATGATCGTGTTTTATCTGCCCCAAATATTCTAGATATTAGGCTGTCTCTTATACACATCTCCGAGCCCACGAGACATGCGCAGAT
>UREO01000032.1 GCA_900546895.1 uncultured Oscillospiraceae bacterium | reverse complement strand
TGAAATGAGACAGAACCCCGAATGGGTTAAATTCATGAAGGAGCAGTATCCGCCCGGAACCCGAATCCATCTTATGGAAATGCGCGATCCATTCGCTCCGGTGCCGTCCGGCACTGAGGGAACCGTTAATTTTGTTGATGACGCGGGCCAGCTTCAGATGGAATGGGACAACGGTCGAACCCTCGCGCTCATCCCCGGCGAGGATCAGTTTTCCATTATCCCTCAGCCCCTTCATACGCTGAAACTGTATATGCCGCTTACGGTTACAGCCTATGTGCAGGATGAATGGGGAGATATAGATGACACTCCTGTTGAGCCTGACCGTTATGCCGTGCTTGCCCATGAAGACAGCATCCTCGCTGCCCTTCTGAAAGAGCGAAGGCCGGAGGAAGCAGAGCGCGGCCTCATGGAATATTACGGTAAGGACGATGACGTGAATCGTAAGGTGCAATCCTATGTTTTCACGGCGGAGGAAGTGGACGGCTGCCTGATGGGTGTCGCCGAATGCCGGGTACGCGGTGAGCTTACCGACACGGAGCTGGAACAGCTCAAGGAATACGTTTCCGGACAGGCGTCGGATGGTTTTGGCGAGGGCTTTGAACAGCGTCCGATTAAAGCCGGGGATGGCGAGCTATACATCCACTTGTGGAACAGCGATAATAGCTGGAGTATCCAGACGCGTGATGAACTGGAGCAAGGCCAGCAGATGGGAGGAATAACGCTTGGATCATAACATCATGGAACTGGAAATCAGCCGCCCCGGTCCGATCGGAACAGATACCTCTGCAACCCTCGCTCTGCCCGCCACGCCTTATGAAATTCTGGATGCGCTGGACAGAGCGCGCGTGACGGATGAGCGCGTCATCTATTCCACGGAGATTTTGAATTGTGAACTGGATTACCTGCCACAGTTTCTCAACCCAAGCTCCAACCTTTACGAGCTGAACCATCTGTGCCAGCGTCTTTCCTCGCTCAGCGATTGGGATCTGGACTGCTTCGAGGGCATGGTGATGATGGATGCCGTGCGGACCTGCTATGAGCCGATCCCCGTGGACCGGCTCATCAACATGACCGCCAGCATGGAGCACTGCCAGATTGCTTACGATGTGCACGATGACGAATTCCTTGGAAAATTCTACGCAGAAAACGGGTTCGTTCCGCAGCTTGACTCTGTGCCGGACAATATCTACGCGTGGCTGGATTTTGGAAAGATTGGGAAAGAAATGCGTGAGGGCGAGGGTGGAGTTTTCACTTCCCGCGGCTATGTAGTCCAAAACGGAATGATTGCGCGGCTGTATCAAAGCGGCGAAGCCGTCCCCGCCGGGAAGCCGGATTATACCGTACTTCTTCGCATAACAAAGGACATCTCTGAATCTGACCACAGCCGTTCCGTGCTTCTGAGGCTGCCCGCCGGAGACCGGGAGCTTTTACGCTCGGTCAAGGAGGCGGACGCCGCTTCCCCGGAAGAATGCGCGTTTACCGCCGTGGACTGCGTGATTCCCTCTCTGACAGAAAAAATCACCGACGAGCTGGAAGCCTCAAACGGCGATTGCTACGGTCTGGTAAACGAACTGGCGGGACAGCTCCGGTATCTTGAGAAGAATGGCAGCATCCCGGCCTGCAAGGCCATGCTTTTCGCGGCTCCGAAAGACATCTCGCTGGAAGACGCACTTGACCTTGCGTACCAAACCGACGAGTTTTTTCTTCTGCGGGAAGCCGCCACTCCCGCGGACTACGCGAAAGCGGAGCTTACGAAGTGCCAGATCCCACTGAAGGAGGAGCTGCTCTGCAACACTGCGGCACTTTACCGTTACGGAGAAAAGCTCATGGAACAGAATCTCGCCCGCGCCACCGATTACGGCATTCTCGTCTCAAGGGGCGGACAGAAAATTGAAGACTGCCTGTGCCGACCTTGTCAGGGCCAGAACAGCAGCCCCGCGATGGGATAACTTAATCACAATTAAATATAGATTGCGCCCTTTGATTTTTATGAAATCAAAGGGCGCTTTTTCTGTTTTCAAGGAGAATCGGATGATGAATCGAAATACAAAAGAGTCTGAGATTGGAAAAATCCACAGCCTGCCGCCGCCGAAAAACACTGCAAAATGCGAAGGATGCCCCTATCCCGGCGTTGGATTCATCTGCTGGCGCCCGGATGGAACCTGCATGCTGACGGATATTGAGGAAATCGAAAAGAAAAGGAAGTGGCGGCGTTGAACAGCTTCATCAGCTGGGTCGGCGGCAAAAAAACGCTGCGCGAACTCATCTATCAGCGGATGCCCTTTCCGATCGAACGGTACATCGAAGTGTTTGGCGGCGGTGGCTGGGTTTTATTCGGAAAAAGCCCCTGTGTCGGCATGGAGGTCTACAACGACTATAATTCCGACCTTGCCAACCTGTTCCGATGCGTGAAGGAGCGTCCGTTCGCCTTCCTGAAGGAACTAAATTTTCTGCCGCTCAACGGTCGTGAGGAATTCCGTTTTTTAAAAAAATATCTCCAGAAGGAGGAATTCACCAACGGGAATCTCGCGGAAGAACTGGATTTGGCACAGCACTGTCTATCCCCTCCGGAATTTGAGGAAATCCGTCCGATTCTTATGGAGAACGCGGCCATGGACGACGTGAAGCGCGCTGCCGCCTTCTATAAGCTGATCCGATACAGCTACGGCAGCGGATGCACCTCATATGGCTGTAACCCCTGCGACATTCGCGGGACATTTTCCGCCATCTGGCAGTGCAGCCGGAGGCTGGCGGAAACGGTGATTGAAAATAAAGATTTTGAAGCGCTCATCCGGCAGTATGACCGGGAGGGCGCCTTTTTTTATTGCGATCCGCCGTATTTTGAAACCGAAGACCATTACTCGGCTGAGTTCAGAAAGGAAGACCATACCCGGCTGAAAAGCGCGCTGGCACAGTGCCGGGGGAAATGGCTGCTGTCCTATAACGACTGCGGTTTCATCCGCGGGCTGTATCGGGAATACCGGATAGAACCGGTGTCCCGTCTCAGTAATCTGGCTCAGAGGTATGAGAACGGTCGGGAATACGCGGAGCTTTTCATTTCCAATTACGATACCGGAGAACGCGCGCGCTTGTTCCCGAAACAGATGAGCCTGTTCGATTCCAGTGAAAAATGAGAGGAGAAGCACAAATGGCAGACAAAAAATCGGTATACCGATTAATTGACAACCGCGGCCGCGTGTACCTTCCAAAGGAAATGCGCGACGCGGCGGACCTCCATCCCGGAGATATTGTGAAGCTTACCTTAGACCGCGATTCCCTGCGAGTTGGAAAAGTCCATATCATTGAAGCGGGCGACCAGTCGCCGGAGGCTGTGGAAGCATATGTCCGCGCCGCCGTTCGGAGCATGGACGCGGACACACTGCTGGAGCTGCTTTCCGATCTGGCAGAGCTTCTAGGACACGGAAAGCATGGAGGTGAACCGGTATGAAGCGGAGGACAAAGCTCATTGGCGTCGCCGCCCTCGTTCTCTTCCTGCTGATTTTTGGCTTTTTCTTTTCCGCAAAGATTGCACCGGCCGGAGACAAAAATAAAGCACCGGATGTTTCCTCGGATTTGTTCAATACAGGTGATAAGTCTTCCTCAGAATTCGGTACCCAAAGCGGAAACGGGCTGACCATCCATCCCGGAAATGACTCCGACGCAAATTCAGAAATATCGTCCGGTTCGGTGGAGGATACCGATACATCCGGCGGGGAATCCACCAGCCACCGTCCAGAGGGCAACGGTACGACAAACCTATCGCTCGACGACGACAGCGATTTTGACGACAATGGAAGGAACCCCGGAACAGCACCCCACGGTTCCGGCAGCTCCAGTCGGAGTTCAGGCGGCTTCGCTCCCGTTCCGGGACACCCTGTTTCCAGCACATCCCCGGTCAGCAGCAAACCGGCAGGGCCGTCAAGCATGCCGGTTTCTTCCGGCACAAGCGTGCCGGGCAGTTCCTCAAGCCAGCCGGACTCTGCTTCAAGCTCCTCTGGGCATCATTCTGGAGGCGGCTCTCACAGAAAACCCAAAGCACAGGTGGCGTTTGATCTTCCCGCGGCCGCATATACAGATACGAAAGTTCGTATTTCCCCTGTACTCAAAAACACCCTCACACTTCGGTGGACGCTGACCCGCACAGGCACGGACGGAACACAGCAACCTGTCGAATTAGCAAAAATGCTGAACGGTACGCTGGACAGCAGCGGCGGAACGGTTACGTTTCTCCAAAGTGGAAAGTACACCCTAACCGCGGCGGCCGTCAACTCAAGTGGACAAGAAACCATTTGCTGCCATTCCATCACAGTTTATCCCGTGGCGAGCGTTGCTTTCTCTCTCCCGGAATTCACGCATACGGATCAGGCTATACCTGTTACCGTGAGCGGAGAACGGAACGGGCTGGAGCTTTTGTGGTCTGTTCAAAAGGACGGAAAGTCCGTCGATTGGGACAGTACCATTGATGGTTCCCTAACCAATGATGGCGGTATTTTTACTTTCAAAGAACCCGGTGATTTTTCTGTCACGGCCACGGCAAAAGATTCCGCTGGCAGAAAATTCAGCCATACCGAAAAGATCAAGGTCTATCCGGTCGTGGCGCTCGATTTCAAGCTGCCGGAAACCGCGCACACCGATACCGAAATCGACCTTCCCGTCACACAGAAAAACGCAGACAGATCGAAGGTTGAATGGAGCCTTACCAAAAATGGCGAACCGATCTCCATCTGTGACGCAATCGACGGAAAACTGTCCGAAACCGGTGGAATGATCCGGTTTACAGATAAAGGCGTTTATACCTTGACGGCAGAGATCACCGACGAAACCGGTCGAGTGTTTTCCAAGAGCGTCACAACGACCGTTTACCCTGTCGGCTCAGTCGGTTTTTATCTGCCGGAAATCTGCCATATGGACGATTCCGTTACGGTTGAAACTAGCTTTGAAAACCTTGGCGGCGATGCGGCTTGGACCCTGACAAAGGACGGGAAACCGGTCGCGTGGGAAAACTGCGTGGAAGGTTCCCTCAACAACGACGGCGGGACCATCCGCTTTAAAGAAAAAGGCAGTTATACTCTGACCTCATCGTATACCGATCCCGCGGGTAGAAGCTATATCTATTCTTCTCCTGTCAAGGTTTATCCGGTCCCCACGCTGTCTTTTAAGATCCCGGAAACAGCGCATACCGACACGGACGTCGTAATTAAAACAGAAGCCGAAGACCTCGACGGGCTGACATTGGAATGGCTTCTGGACAACACCTATGGAATTCAGGATTGGGACACCTTTGTGGATGGAAAACTGGATAATAACGGCGGAACGATTCAGTTCAAACACGCAGGCGTTTACGAGCTGGTTTCGAGGGTGGCCGACGAAACAGGACGGACGTTCCTGTTTGAAACCGGCGATAAGATCGACGTTCTCCCATCTCTGGAGGTCAGCTTTGGTCTGCCGGAGTCTGCCTATACCGACGACACCATAAAAATCCGCACCCTCGGGAACATCGGCGGACTGCCGGTCGAATGGCGCCTTGAAAAGGACGGTCATGTTATTGACACCGACAGTGTACTGGAAGGTAAGCTCAATGATCAGGGTGGCAATATCCGGTTCAAAGAATCCAGCATTTACACTCTGACCGCGTCCATGACCGATGCCTTGGGCCGGGAGTTCACGCACAGTGAAACCGTCAGGGTAAGGCCGGTCGCACAGTGCTCCTTTACGATTCCGGCTTCCGCACGGGTCAACGCGGCTATCCCCATTTCCATGCAGGAAATTTCCGGCCTTAGCGGAAAGTCCATTGTCTGGTCACTGATGAAAAACGGCGTTACAGCAGGGTATTCCGGAGGCCTGACGAATGCGGGTGGCAGCATCACGATTGGTGCGCCCGGGAGTTATACCCTGACCGCTTCCGTTACGGATGACGCTGGGCGGGTGTTTTCCTGTTCCCAGAATATCGAAGTGACCAATACCGCTCCGACAAATCCGACCGGGATCGCCTCCGTTACGCGCTCGGTGAAGGATGGAAGATTCTATGTGAACTTCAGCGTACAGGCCACGGACCCGGACGGAGACGCCGTTTCCTATGAGTACGACGGGCAGAGCGCGGACGGGTATTATCCCGTTGGCTCCCACAGCGTCCGGGTTCGCGCAGAGGATTCCTGCGGCGCGTATTCCGGATGGACGGAAATCCGTTTCACGGTTTCCAACTCCCCCCCGACTGCTCCGGTCATTTCCCGTAATCCAGGTGGCAACAGTGTCGCACCGGGTACGCCGGTCACCATTACCGCGTCAAGCAGCGATCCGGATGGGGACGCTGTTCATTATATCTGGGAAGGAAGGCCCGCGGAAACCAGCTCCGGATATCCGCTTGGCAAAAATGTTGTGCGGGTAAAGGCAGTCGACGCGGCGGGAGCGGAATCTCCGTGGGCCGCGATTGTGTTCTTTGTGGCAGACCCGTCGCACGGCGGCGGCATGACGCTGACCGGCCCGGAGTCCGTAATTCTTGAAAACGGGCTGGAAGGTGCGACTATCAGCGGGTACACCTTTACCGTACCGCCCGTTTCAGGACACAACGGCAACGATTATGGGCGTGTACGTGGTTATAACATGCAGACCGGCCGTTGGGATCAGCTCGATTACCACACGACCAACAACGGCATCACCTTTACCCGTTCGCTGACGCCGGGAGTCTATTCACAGCTTGAGTTCTATTATTACACCAATCACGACTGCATGTATCATAAGAGCAACATCACTTATTCCGTGGACTATTACTTTTCGTAACGGTTCGCGGCCGGAAGAAAGGAGGCTCTGAAATGAGCGGAATCCGCGTTCAGAATGGGCGGATCGACTTTTACGGTAACGCAGCGGGTTACGTGGAGAATGGCATGGCGGTGGTCGACCCGCTGTTCCGCTGCGAAGAGCTGGAGGGATACCTCTCAGAAAAGCAGGGCCTGAAGATTCAGTGGACCGATGGCGTGTTCGACCGAATGAATCTTGGCCCGCCCGGGGGAAACGAAGGAAAATCCACGTTAAAAAGCTGTCGTATTTACCAGCTGAAGCCGGATGTCGACGTTATGATGAAATTTATCGGATATGGGGAATTACAAAAGTCCTTCGGTGAGCCTGACCCCGCGAATTATCAGGTAGTCTATGACGGCCAGCTGGAAACCAACGACCTCGATGAAATCTATGAAAAATTTAACCTCAGCCCGCCCTCCGGCTTCCACGGCCACAGCCTTTCCATTTCCGATGTGATCGAGCTGTACGACGGCGCCGGGAGTGCTTTCCACTATGTGGACCAGTTCGGATTCAAGGAAATTGCTTTTCAGGCACCCGAACCGGAACAAAAAAGCGAACAAAATCTGAGTCTGTAAAGAAAAAGGAGAGAAAATGCGATGAATGAAATGGAGAAAACACAGAATGCCGTTTCCGAACCCGTGAACCCGGCCATGAAAATCGGTGTCAAAATTCGGTCCATTCGGCCGGAGGGCAGCGTTCGAGCCATTGCTTCCCTGAATTTGAACGACTGCTTCGCGGTGCGGAATGTGAAAGTGATGGACGGCGGCAAGGGGCTGTTTGTTTCCATGCCCGGTTACAAAACAGGAACCGGAATTTACCGGGATATCTGCTTTCCCGTGACGAAGGAGTTCCGGGAACAGATCAATCGGGCGGTGATCGACGCCTACCATCAAGTGCTGTCCCAAGGACAGAGGACCGCGGAAGCACCCGCGCAGGAACAGGGCTCCGGCGTACAAATGGGCATGTAAAACAAATCAATATGACGGCTCCCGTGCGAAAAGCGCGGGGGCTTTTTTGTTTGGAGGTTACGGAATAATGGAAAAAGCAATTGGTTTTATGCAGTCCGCTCTTTACCGGGCACGTCGATTCAAAGCTCGGTGCAAGACAAAAATCTCCGGCGTGGTTTTACAAAACTCGGGCGAAGGCTACGTCGATACGGCACTAAAAATCTTAATCAGCGTTGTTATCGGGGCTCTGCTCCTCGCCGGCTTGTACGCTTTGTTCGGCGATACCATCATGCCGACGGTCACGAGCCGAATCAAGGAAATGTTCAACTACAAGGGGTAACCGTGCATGGAAGAAATCCGAACCGCCACCTTTTTTCTTTTGCTTTCAGCCGCGTCCGTCTGGGATTTGAAAATCCGGGAGATTCCGGATATTATCAGCCTTTTGGTTTTCCTTGCCGGATTTCTCTGCTTTAACCCGGTGCGCCTTCTGGGGATTCTGGCGGCTCTGCCGTTTCTTCTCGCCACCTTGCTGTGCGGAAGCATCGGCGGCGGGGATATCAAGCTGACGGCGGCGTCCGGGTTTGTTCTCGGCCTGCCGAAAGGAATGGCGGCTGTGATATTCGGGCTTGTCACGTTTCTGCTTTTTTATTTCTTTTACTATTTTGTGCGGAAGGCGTACGGGAGGAAATCCCGGAAAGCGTTTCCCCTCGCGCCTTTTCTATCCGCGGGCTGCGTGGTCGCGGCCCTGTTATGATTGGAGGAATTTATGATGAAACTGCTGAAAAACCGCACGGTGCTCGGCCTTCTGTGCATCCTGCTTTCTCTTGTGGTCTGCTTCGCGGTAACGCCGCTTTTTAATGCGGGGATTTCACGGAAGGCGACAGTCATTCGCGTCGTAAAGGATATTCGGACCGGGGACAAGATCACCGAAGACATGGTGCGAACCGTTGAGGTTGGCGGATACAACCTGCCCGAAAATATCCTGAAAGACAAATCCGCCGTGGTCGGGAAATACGCGTCTGCAGACCTGAGCGTTGGAGATTCCATCCTGAGCACTAAGCTCAGCGATCAGCCCGCCGCCGACAACAGCTATCTCTATCAGCTGAACGGAAAAAAACAGGCGATGTCCGTCACGATCAAAAGCTTCAGTGAAGGGCTTTCCGGTAAGCTTGCCTCGGGGGATATTGTCAGCGTGATCGCTCCGGATTACCAGAAGCAGGGCTCCGCCGTGATCCCGCGGGAGCTGCAGTATGTCGAGGTTATCGGCGTGACCGCCAGCACCGGCTATGATACCGATCAGACCGACGATGAAACGGATGAGTCCAAAAGTGACGATGAAAAAAAGCAGCTCCCCGCAACAGTAACCGTGCTAATCACACCGGAACAGAGCAAAATCCTCGCGGACCTCGATTCGGAAGGCAAGCTGCACCTTTCCCTTGTTTACAGGGGCAGCCGAGAAAACTCCGCGAAGTTTCTGGAAGCGCAGGACAAGGTTCTGAAAGAACTGTACCCGGAGGTTCCTTCTTCGGCAGACAAGGGGGAATAAACCCCATGCTCAACTTTCTTCAAGGAACTCTTTTTTCAAGGAGTCAACAGAAGCGAAAAGAGGAACCAAGTGAACCGGAAACACAGGTGCTGGCCGTCTGGGGCAGCCCCGGCTCCGGAAAGACGACGGTATCCGTAAAGCTCGCGCTACGTCTCGCACAACAGCACCGCAATGCGGCGCTTCTTCTCTGCGACATGACCGCGCCCATGCTGCCATGCATCAGCCCTCCGTCCAGCCTGGAGGGAGAAAAATCCCTCGGCAGCATCCTGGCGGCAGCTCACATAACGGAATCCCTGATCAAACAGAACTGCATTACCCACAAGCGGCTTGGCAGCCTGATTCTCATTGGTATGCTCAAGGGGGAAAACGCGTTCACTTATCCGGCCTACAGCGCGGAGCTTGCAACGGAGCTGATTACCCATCTCCGTGAAATCGCGCCTTATATCATCGTTGACTGCGGCAGCGTGATCGCAAGCGACATTCTTTCCGCCGTTTCCCTGATGGAAGCGGATTCGGTTTTAAGGCTGGTGAACTGTGATTTAAAATCCGTGAGCTATCTTTCCAGCCAGCTTCCGCTTCTGAAGGACAACAAATGGGACGCGGATAAGCAGTACCGTGTAGCGAGCAACGTCAGGGAAAACGAAGCCAGCGAGAACATCGAACAGGTTCTGGGGGGCGCCGCGTTTCGGATTCCGCACTCCGAGGAACTGGCGGGTCAGGCGCTTGAAGGGGACCTGTTCCGTGACCTCGCGCTGAAGGAAAGCCGCGGGTTCCGCAAGGAAATCGAGAAAATCAGCAAGGAAGTGTTTGGAATATGAAGCCTCTGGAACCTGTGAAGACACAGGATTTATTCTTTTCCCCCGCAGCAGAAGGACAGAGCTTTGAAACGGTTCTTCATGAGGTGCAGGAATACATTTCCTCCCGGTATGCCGCCCTTGTTTCCGATGAAAATTCCGGGGATGGAAAAGCGCAGGTCAAGCGGTACATCGGCAAATACCTCATGGATCACCGCATTGCCGTAAAAAGCATGAAAAATGGCGAGCTCATCGATGCCCTTTACTCCGATATGGCCGAATACGGCTTTTTAACAAAGTACATCTACAGCATGGATATCGAGGAAATCGACATCAACGCGTGGAACGACATTGAACTCCAGTGCGGAAACGGAACCACCAGAAAGCTGGAGGAGCATTTTGATTCCCCGGAGCACGCCGTCAGCGTGGTCCGCCGGATGCTGCATGTTTCCGGAATGGTTCTGGACAACGCAAGTCCCGCCGTTCTGGGGCATCTTTCCAAAAATATCCGGATCGCGGTTCTAAAAGCGCCACTTGTGGACAAGGACGTCGGCGTCGCGGCAAGCATCCGAATCGTGAATCCGCAGAGCATGCAAAAAGAGGACTTTCTGAAAGAAGAAACCGCCACGGAAGGCGCGCTGGATTTCCTGTCCTCCTGCCTGCGCTACGGAATTTCGGTCTGCGTCGCGGGTGCGACCAGCTCCGGCAAGACCACGCTCGCGGGCTGGCTCTTAACCACGGTCCCCGACAGCAAGCGGATTTTCACCATTGAGGATGGCAGCCGGGAGCTTTCGCTGGTACGAAAGGAAAACGGAAAAATCATCAACAGCGTCATCCATACCCTAACCCGGAGCAGCGACAGCGAAAAGCAGGATATCGATCAGGATCTGCTGCTTGATATGGCACTGCGCTTTAACCCGGAGGTCATCTGCGTCGGCGAGATGCGTTCTGCCGAAGCGTATGCCGCGCAGGAGGCGGCGCGTACCGGGCATACGGTACTGACCACTATCCACAGCAATTCCTGCGAAGCCACTTGGCGCAGGATGGCGACCCTCTGCAAACGGAAATACGATATGGCGGATACCACCCTGATCAATCTTGTAACCGAGGCGTTCCCAATTGTGGTCTTTACCAAGCAGCTTGAAAACCGGCAGCGCAAGGTTATGGAGATTATGGAGTGCGAGATTCTTCCAGACGGGAGCCGCGCCTACCACTCCCTTTTTCGCTTCCACATCCAGGAAAACCGCGTGGAGAACGGAAAGTACGTGATCTGCGGGGAGCATCGGGCGGAACAGTGTGTTTCCACCGGCCTGCAAAGGCGGTTTACGGAAAATGGTATGCCGAGGGAAGCGCTGGACCGCATCCTGTCAAACTGGAACCAAAAGAAAGCAGAGGTGAAAACGGCATGATCACACTTCAGCTGATTGCCTGCGCCGGTATCATCATGGGCGCCTTTTTGGCGCTCCGGATCTCGCCCATGAAATTGACAGAGGATCTGTTTGCTTTTCTGACCCGAAAGCCGACACGCATCCGGGATGAAATAAATGAGATCAACAATCGGAAAAAGCCGCGCTTCCTGCGGAAAGAAATCATGGAAACACGGCAGATTCTCGCAATGACCGGACAGAGCGAGAAATTATCCTTAGTCTTTGCCTGTTCCCTTCTGTTTTTTATCTGCGGGGCATGCGTTGCCATCCTGATGCGAAACGGCTTCCTGCTTCCGGTTCTGGCGCTTGGTATGATGATGATTCCATTCTGGCACGTCAGGCTGGAATCCACCCATTACAGAAGGAATGTCGCCGCGGAGTTGGAAACCGCCTTATCCATCATCACAACCGCCTATCTCCGTCACGAGGACATTCTGACCGCCGTGGAAGAAAACATTGATTATCTGAATCCTCCGGTTCGCGCGGTTTTTGCGGAGTTTTTGGCCCGGCTCAAGCTGGTGGACCCCGATGTGGAAGCAGCCATTGCGGACATGAAGCCGAAAATCCAAAATGATGTTTTTCACGAATGGTGCGACGCAGTTTCTGCCTGTCAGTTCGACCGGAGCCTGAAAACCACTCTGACCCCAATTGTGCGCAAGCTGTCGGACATGCGCACGGTCAACGCGGAGCTGGACTACCTTGTGGCGGAGCCAAGGAAAGAATTCATTATGATGGTTCTTCTGGTGGTCGGAAACCTTCCAATTCTGTATTTCCTGAACAAAAGCTGGTACGCGGCCCTGATGTCTACACCGGCCGGACAGATCACGCTCGCGGCCGGCGCCGCGGTAGTTTTCTTTTCCGCGGCGCGCGTGGTCAGGTTCACGAAGCCCATTGAATATAAACGGTAAAGCCCGTTTGCTTTTGTATTCGGAGGTGAATTAATTGAACCCTTTGCTGCTTTTATTTGCGGTCCCGCTCACGGCGGGGCTGTTTTTCATTCTCGCAGACGCTCTCGGCATGCCGACCCTCGGGGCGGCAAAAGCAATGATGAACGCCGGGAAGCGGGAGAAAAAAACATCCGGGACGATGGAAGCGTATTGGATGTCGTGCGCGGTTCGGCTCTCAAAAATCATCCGGATGAACGAATACAAAAAGGCCCGCATAAAAAGCGTGCTGAACGCGGCCGGATACCATATGACACCGGAGGTCTATACCGCGTATGCCGTTGTAAAAGCGGGCGCGGCACTGCTCTGCGCCGTTCCGTGCCTGTTTTTCTTTCCGCTGCTTGCCGTGCTGCTGATGTTTCTTGCGGTTCTGATTTATTTTAAGGAAATCCGGAAGGCAGACGAACAGCTTCAGGCCAAACGGAAGCAAATCGAATCCGAGCTTCCCCGATTTGTCGCCACCATAGAGCAGACACTCAAAACCAGCCGCGATGTTCTCGGCCTGATGGAGCGCTACAAAAAGAATGCGGGCCCGGATTTTGCCCGCGAGCTTGACATCGTGACGGCCGATATGCGTTCCTCCAGCTATGAGGCAGCCCTGACCCGGTTTGAAGCGAGGCTCAATTCCCCCCAGCTTTCCGACGTTGTGCGGGGACTCATCGGAGTCCTGCGGGGCGACGACAGCGCCGTGTATTTCCAGATGCTTTCCCATGACTTCAAAACTCTGGAGCTTCAGCGGCTCAAGGGAGAAGCGAGAAAGATCCCGCCGAAAATCCGTGTTTATTCTTTCCTCATGCTGATTTGTTTTATTATGACCTATTTTGTCGTGATCGGTATTGAAATTATGAATTCCCTCGGCGGGATGTTTTAAGGAGGCGCGAGATGGAAAACAAAAATCAGGTTCTGCTGTTTGACAAACTCCAGAAAAATTACGAGGATCTCGCCGCCGAATGGTCTGTCCTCACTCCAACTGAACTGATCGATAAAGCAGAGGAAATCTACGCGGCAAAGTTAGTGAAAGAACAACTTATGCAGTGTGTGGACGAAGAAACAGCCGGTTGGTTTCTGCGCTTCCGTAATCCGCTGGAAATTGTCCGCGATAAATGGACGGAAGAAAACGGGACGGAGCTGCCTCACGACGAGGAGCTTTCCCACGCTGTCTGGAGCATCACGGACTGTCAGGATACGGGTAGCCTCTATGAAATGGAAGCGAACGCAGAACAATCCGGAACTCAGCCGGTGACTGTGCGTGAATTCATAGAACATCATCCCAACGCAGCTTTTGACATAATGACGCCGGGCGGATTTGTCTATCTGACACCCGACCGGGCAAAGTCCCTTCTGGACGGCCGGAGTGTGAAGGGTCATCCCGGAGAAATCGAATATGCCCATGAAATTCCGGCTGAGGAACTGCTGAATCAGGAGGTCATCCGGGCAAATTTCAACGGTACCGAATGGAAACTTCTGAGCGATGAACTTCACGAGAAGGAGCGGCAGATCCCACCTCCGGAACAGGGGATGAGACTGTGCTGATTCGTGTTTTGAAAGACAGACGTGGAGAAGGATATATTGACATTGCGGTGCTTGTGCTTTGTACTATGCTGGTCGTCGCTTTCGCTGTCAGGGTTTTCCCTGTTTATATTGAAAAGAATCAGCTGGATACCTTCGCGTCGGAGCTTTGCCGCGAAGCGGAAATCTCAGGCAGAGTCGGTGCCGAAACCACCGAACGGGCACAGCTGCTGAAAGAGAAAACAGGGCTGAATCCGGACATTAAATGGTCGAAAACCGGGAAAATCCAGCTTAACCACGAAATTACCGTTACCGTGACCGCTCGATCCAATATCGGGCTGTTCGGAGGGTTTGGCAGCTTTCCGATTACGCTGACCGCAAAGGCGGACGGAGTCAGCGAGGTCTACTGGAAATGAACCGCATCCCGTTTATTTCGGGATTTGTTGAAAGCGAGGTGATTTTTTGTGCTGAAACAGGTTGGACGCATTATAAAAGGCCGGAAGGGAACCGCATTTCCTCTGGTTGTCGCCGTAAGCCTTGCCCTTGTCATGCTTTTGTGCGTTATCGCTGAATCCATGCGGCTGATGATTATTGCTTCCGGAGTCCGTAATGCGGTGCAGTCCGCGGTCATCTCTACCGTGACGGAGAATTATGATGATGTCTATCACGCGGTCCGTGAGGGTTACTCGGGAGGATACCAGCCATCCGGTTCCTCCTGGTCCAAAAGCGAGGATTGCGGAGATATATATGGTGAGGTCGACCGTGTCCTTGGACTGAAGAAAGAAAGCGGACGTCATGTGAAATACGCGGGCGGAACGGAAGAATTCAGCCTTTCCGAACTGTCCGTCGAAATTCAGAACACCCCGTTTGCTCCCTCAAGTCCGAAAAACGAACGGGGATTCCTCGCGAACGCGGAAATTCTTCTGGAGGTTCCGGTTTCCTTCTGTGGAAAATCTCTCCCTCCCATGCGGGTTCGTCTCAAGTCACAGGCAAAATACATGCCGTTATTCTGAACTTGCTAAATTTCTCGTAGACATTTACCACTTTCAGTGATATGGTGAATGATAGAGAGAATTTGGAACTAATCATCGGATCAAGGGAGGCTGTTATATGACTGTCTCTTATACACATCTCCGAGCCCACGAGACATGCGCAGATCT
>UREO01000031.1 GCA_900546895.1 uncultured Oscillospiraceae bacterium | reverse complement strand
GGGACCGATAAAGCAGATCCGAATAGAAAAGGCGCTGGGCCGGGACGGTCAGCACTTCGTTTGAGTGAAAAAGATAACTGCCTCCAAAGTGCGGTTATCTTTTTTCGCACACAAAAACGGAGCCGTGTAACGCCGCACGGCTCCGTTCTCCCCCGGTCTTATTTGTTATCCTCATAAATGATTCTGAGGCCCTCGAGCAGAAGCGTGTCGCAGAAATGGATGCTGCGTTTACACAGCGGAACAATTTCACGCGAAAGGCCGCCGGTGGCGACAACCTCGCATTTCTCCCCGAGCTCCGCTTCTATGCGCTCGATCATGCCGTCGATCATACAGGCGGTTCCCAGCAGAATGCCCGAACGCATACACTCGATCGTATTGTTCCCGATGACGCTCTCCGGCGGCTCCAGACTGATGCGCGGAAGCTGCGAGGTACGGCGGGTCAACGCGTCCAGAGAGATCGCGACACCCGGAATAATGGCGCCGCCCAGCATATTTTTATCCCTGTCCATGACCTCAAAGGTCGTCGCCGTCCCCATGTCCAAAACAATGCACGGGCCGTCGAACATTCTGCCGGCGGCGACACAGCCCACAACGAGATCCGCACCGGTCAGTTCGGGGTGTTCGATTTTATTTTGAATGCCGGTTTTTGTCTTCGGCCCGACACAGATCGGTTCCACCCCGGTCAGGTAGCGGATGGCGCGTACGATATACGCGGTGAGCGGCGGAACCACCGAGCTGATCGCCGCGCCCGTAATATCGCACAGCGAAACGCCGTGGATGTCCAGAATATCCCGCAGTTCTATGGCGTACTGATCCTCCATACGCGAGCAGTCGGTCGCCATACGGGAAACAAAAAGCAGCTTTTTATCGTCGTAAACACCGATCGTTATGTTGGTATTGCCCATATCCAATGTCAGAATCATCCTCTTAACTCCCCATCTTTTTCAGATTCTCAAATTATACCAACTATTTTTTTAATATGCAATGCTAAATTGATAATTATTTAACGACTATTGCAAAAGAAATTCTTTCCCTGTATAATCTAACTTGCGCGAATTTTGTCTTACCGTGTTTTTCCAGGCGAAAAAGAGGGGAAAACTGACCGGTAGCATTTCCAGTTGATTCTGCAGTAAGATCGCGTTCCTCCTCCGCCTTCGGCGGGGGAGGAACGCGTTTTGTCCCGCAAACTGAATTGGAATTGCTGTAAGTGCATAAAAATGCCTCGGCAGAAGATTGCCGGGGCTTATTTACGGAATAAATTCTGAATCAGAACAGCGCACTGATAGAACATTGCGGACCAGTACCAGGCGGTTACCAGCTGGTAAACTGCCGTGACGGCAGTCCATTTCAGGCTGTCCATCTCACGGCGAACGGCGGACAGCGCCGCGATGCAAGGGGTGTAAAGCAGCACGAAGATCAAATAAGAGCATGCGCTCAGCGTGGTGAAGTTCGTGCGCAGGGAGTCTGTCAGGCTGCCCGGATACAGTACGCTCATGGTGCTGATGACGGATTCCTTCGCGACAAGCCCCGTCAGAAGCGCGACCACCGGCTTCCAGGTACCGAAGCCGCAGAGCGTAAAAACGGGGGCAATCGCCCTGCCCGCCGCCGCAATGATGCTGTTTGAGCTGTCGCCGGTCATCCGCAGCCCGACGGTAAAGGACTGGAGAAGCCATACCGCCACCGTCGCAATAAACACGGTGGTTCCGGCTCTCTGCAGAAAATCGCCCACCCGGCGCCGGACGTGAAGCCAGACCGTCCGCACCGTGGGCAGCCGGTAATCCGGCAGCTCCATGACAAACGGCGCGGGGGGCCCCTTCAGGATACTGTTTTTGAACAGCAGTGCGGACAGAAGGCCGACGAGAAGGCCGAAGGAGTAAATCAGAAGCATGGCAAGCGGTTTGCTGCCAACAAAAAACGCCGCGATAAACAGGGAATAAATCGGAGTTTTTGCGCTGCATGACATGAACGGCGTAATCAGGATGGTCAGCCGCTTATCCTTTTCGCTCTCCAGAATCCGGGTTCCCATAACCGCCGGAACGGTACAGCCGAAGCCCATCAATAGCGGTACGAACGCGCGCCCGGACAGCCCGATGCGGCGCATCGGCGCATCCATGATAAAGGCGGCGCGCGCCATGTATCCGCTGTCCTCCAGCAAGGAAAGCAGCAGGAAGAGCAGCAGGATCTGCGGCAGAAATTCCAGCACCGCCCCCACCCCCGCTATGATCCCATCCACAATCAGGCTGCGCAGCCAAGACGAGGCGCCGGCGGACACGAGCGCGGCGTCCGCGTTCGGCGAAAGACAGGCCGAAATAAAATAGTCAACGCCACGGACCAGATAAGAGCCCACGGAACCAAAGGTAATGTAAAAGACGAAAAAGATCAGCAGAAAGAACACGGGAATGGCCAGAAAGCGGTTGGTCGCAATCCAGTCGATTTTTTCCGAGACGCTCCTGACCGACGCGCTGTGCTTTTTTACGGCTTTTCGCGTTATGGCCTCTATGTAACGGTACCGCGCGTCGGCCAGCGCCGTATCCGGGTCTTTGCTGTCCTTCCCCGGTTTGGGAACAAGATGGTAGGCGGCCGGCCTTCCTGCCGCGCTGTCCGCGGCTTTCAGAAGCCCGGACAGTCCCTCCCCCTTTGACGCTGAAATCGGTACAACCGCAATGCCGGTCAGCCGGGACAGCAGCGCACAGTCCACCGAATCCCCGCGTTTTTCCACCACATCCATCATATTCATCGCGATGACCAGCGGGATGTTCAGTTCCATAAGCTGCGTAGTGAGATACAGATTCCGCTCGATGTTGGACGCATCGACAATATCGATAATCAAATCTGGCCTTTCCCGTTCAAGAAACCTTCCGGCAATTGCTTCCTCCGGCGAGTACGGCACGAGCGAATAAATGCCCGGCAGGTCAACGATTTCCAGCGTATCGTTCCCGTACCGGGCGCTGCCGCTTTTCTTTTCCACGGTTACGCCGGGCCAGTTTCCCACATAGGCGGTGGAGCCGGTCAGAGCGTTGAACAGAGTCGTTTTTCCGCAGTTGGGATTTCCCGCAAGCGCAACGACATAATGATTTGTTGTTTTACGATCATTCATAGGCAGTCCTTAATGAAAAAACAGTCTGACGGTCAGCGCCGAAACCACAAAAGCGGTCAGGTCGGCGGTTACCGCCGCGGGAATCGTATGACGCGTTTTTTTGACGCCGACCGAACCGAAATACACGGCGATAGCGTAAAAGGTCGTCTCGGTGGAGCCGGACATCACCGACGCCACGCGGCCCGCAAAGCTCTCCGTGCCGTTGTTCTGAAAAATCTGTGCCAGAACCGCCGTCGCGCCGCTGCCGGAAACCGGCTTGATGAGCGCAAGCGGCATCACCTCCGGCGGCAAACCCAATAAACGGGCGGCGGGCGCCAGAAGCGAGGAAAGGATATCCAGCGCGCCGGAGGCGTTCAGCATGGATACCGCCATCATCAGCCCCACAAGGGAGGGAAGGATGGAGATGGAGGAAGAAAAGCCCTCCTTTGCCCCGGCGACGAAGGTGTCGAACAAAGGAACGCCGCGCATCAGCCCGAAAAGCACGATCAGGAAAACCACGGCGGGGATGGCGTACACGCCCAGTTTATCCACTTTTTCTTTCCTCCAGCAGCTTTGCGGCCGTAACCCCCGCGGCAAGCGCGCAAACGGAAGTCAGCCACACCGCCGGCAGAATGTCAAACGGCGCGGGAGAACCGTACTGAGCCCGCAGGGTCCCCATAAAGGTAGGGATCAGCTGAATGGACGCGGAATTGATCACGACGAACATGACCATGGAATTGTCCGCGGTCTGTGTCGGGTTCAGCTTCGCCATTTCCTTCATGGCGGCAATTCCCAGGGGAGTGGCGGCGTTGCCGAGACCCAGAAGGTTCGCGGTAACGTTCATGCAGATCGCTTTTTCGGCAGGACTCCCTTTTTTTAAATTCGGGAAAATCCGCCTCATCAGTGGGTCAAACAGCTTGGACAGCATCCGTGTAATCCCGCCCGCGTCCGCGATTTTCATCAGGCCGGTCCAGGCGCACATCATGCCCATCATGGTAATGACCAGCTCCACCGCGCCGGCCGTCCCGCTCATAATTCCGGCGGACAGCTGCGGCATCCGCCCCGTAACGGCGGCACAGATGATGCTCAGCACAATCAGCCCCGCCCAAATATAGTTCAGCAGTGCGCTCACCCCTTTCCGGATCGTTCCGTATTATATGTATTCATAAAATTTTCCGCTTATCACATATTTTTTTGCTTTCCAAGCATGCATTTAATTGACATTTTTGGAAAAATATACTATAATTTTGTCGTTAAATTGAATAATTGAACACTGATTTTAAAGTGAAAGGTGATGAATAAAATGAAGTCTACCGGTATTGTGCGCAAAGTTGACGAATTAGGGAGAATTGTGCTGCCAAAGGAGCTCAGAATAACCCTTAACATAAACGAAAAGGATCCTTTGGAGATTTTTGTTGATGAGGATGGTAAGATCATTCTGAAAAAATACGAGCCCGCCTGTATCTTTTGCAACAGCATGGATGACGTTGTTTCGTTTAAAGGCCATAATGTCTGCCGCGAGTGCATGAAGAAAATCGCAAACAGACTGGAGGAATAACGGCGTTAAAGCCGCCCTGCGCTGCAGGGCGGCTGATTTTTTTCATTTCCCCTTGCTATGAATGAAAAAAAGAATTATGATAAGAATAATTCCATAGTAAATACGGAGATGGCAAAATGAAATTATCCCAGAGCGAGAGACAGTATTTTACGGATTGTTCCCTGGAACTGCTGAAATCCGAAATCGTTCAGCGGATGGGGATGTTTATTCAGCACGCCAATGTTTCGTGCCTGGAGCACAGCATTTCCGTGGCTTATTACAGTTACTGGCTATGCAGAAAACTGAATCTGAACGTGGACTGCCGCAGTATCATCCGGGGCGCGCTGCTGCATGATTTCTTTCTGTACGACTGGCATGTGACGAAGAACCCCAGGGGCCTTCACGGCTTTAAACATCCTCTGACCGCACTGGAAAACGCCGAAAAGCACTTTTCACTCAACGACTGTGAAAAGGAAATCATCGTCAAGCACATGTGGCCGCTGACGCTGACTCCGCCGAAATGCAGGGAGGCGCTGATCGTCAGCCTTTCGGATAAATTCTGCTCTATCATCGAGATCTTGAGAATCTACCCTGCGCTGATTTCCCGCTAGCGCGGCGGATTCCATTCCTGCGCGCAAAAAGGCCCGGATCGGCGTCTTTAGACGCTTCTCCGGGTCTTTTTTACATTCTGGATATCCACACGCCGACGGTTTCCTTGTCGAGGACGCGGTCCCCTCGTCGTGATTGCCGATGATGATATACGCATTGATTTCTTCATTCTTAAGATATCTTTGAGAGTAACGTGATTATTTTTTCTATTTATTTACTGCGTCAGCATCCGATACATTGCCTCCAGGCACACCTGTGCGTGAACCATAAAGCGGTCAATGTCAATATTCTCATTCGTGTTGTGCAGCCGGCGATCGGGTTCATCGGGGAAAAACGGGCCAAACGCGACGGCGCGGCCCTCAAAGGCGCGCGCGTAGGTTCCGCCGCCGGTGGCGTAGACCTCCGCCGGTTTGCCGGTAACCGCCGCGTAGGCATCCTGAAGCAGGGTGATAAACGGACTGCTTTCCGGAAGAAAAAGCGGTTTATTTTCCTGACTCAGCGTAGTTTCCAGTCCGTACTGCAGAGTCTTTTCGGCGATGGAAGCAAAGATATCCTTTCCCTTTGCGGTAACCGGATAGCGGATATCGATCCCGATGGACGCGGATCTGTCATAAATGCCGGCAAGCCCGAGGTTCAGCGTCAGGGGGCCGGATTCCTCGTCGCTCACGTAAACGCCGAGAGACTCGCCGTGCAGCTCGGTCCCGATATTCCGGTTGACAAAGCTGATCAGGCCGCCGAGCTCTTCCTCGGAAAAGATTTCACCCAAAAGCTTCATCAGATGAGTCGCGGCGTTAAGGCCCTCCTCCGGCTGCATGGCGTGGGACGCTTTGCCGATGGATGTAATTTCGGTCCCGTCCTCTGTTTTTTCAAAGCTGAAATTTCCTTCCATACGGGAAGCGGCACTTTGGAGCTTTGCAAGGACTTCGTCCGTACACATCACGACCGCCTTTGCCCTGGCGGGAACGGCATTGACGACAGTACCGGCGGAAAATTCGCGGACCACCGCCGAGCTGTGCTCCCGTGAGGAGACAGCCAGGCGCATGATCCCCTTTTCGCGGTTGCAGATACCGTACTCGGAATCCGGGGTGAACGCCATAACCGGCATCTGCTCCGATTTCAGGTACATTTCAAGATCGTTGCTCGCGGTTTCCTCCCCCGCGCCGAAAATAACCCGCAGGCGTCGTTTCGACTGAATATTTTCATCCTTCAGAGCTTTTAAGCAATACAGGGCGACCACCGCCGCCCCCTTGTCGTCCGCCGTGCCGCGGCCATAGTACAGGTTGCCCTTCCTGGTAAGCGTAAACGGGTCGGTATCCCAGCCCTCTCCCGCCGGTACGATATCCATGTGGGCAACCACTGCGGCAACCTCATTCCCCTCGCCGTACTCCGCGTGGCCGGCATAGTTTCCGACATTTTTTGTTGCAAAGCCCATATCGGCAGCCATTTGCAAAATCCGGTTCAAGGCCTCCGCGGGCGCCTTGCCGAACGGCATTCCCTCCACGGCTTCGCCGCGCACGGACGGGATGGCAACCAGCTGTGTCAAATCATGTATGATCGCATCCTGGTATTTCAAAATTTTGCTTCCAAAACTCACGGATATTCTTCCTTTCCTGTTATGTCGCTTGTTATATTGCTTTTATAGTCGATTAACTTTAAAAATGGCTAAGAATTTGCGAGGACATTTTTCGTGCTGTAAAGGCAGACGACGAAGTCAGGCTGTCGCCTGACGAGGAGGATAACGCAACAGCACGGAAAATAGACCGCAAAGGCTGGGATGGTTTTGAAGTTAATTGACTATATTATAGCACAAAAAATAGCAAAAAATAAGGGTGAACCGAAGCCCACCCTGTAAAATCGCTATTAAATTTATCCGATCGCAGAGGGATACTGCCCGCGAATGGCCGCAAGCGCCTCTTCGTCCGCGACAACCGTCAGGTCGTTGTGGAGCTGAAGGATGGACGCGGGAACTTCCGGGGTGATCGGCCCGAAGAGCGAGCGGCAGAGAATCTCCGCTTTGCTGGAGCCGTTGGCTACCAGAAGAATCTTTTTCGCCTGCATAATCGCCTTGATGCCCATCGTGAGAGCACGCTGCGGCACTTCCGAGGCGTTTTCAAAGAAACGCGCATTTGCATCGATGGTTTTCTGCTTTAGCTTCACACAATGCGTCATTTTGTCAAAGTCGTCGTCCGGCTCATTGAACCCGATATGGCCGGTGTGGCCGATACCCAAAAGCTGTAGGTCGATGCCGCCCAGGCTGGTAATGACGTTGTCGTACCGTTTACATTCCGCGTCGATGTCCTTCGCAAGCCCGTTCGGGACATTCGTGTTTTCGATCGGAAGATTGACCTGACTGAAAAAATTTGTATTCATATAATAACGGTAACTCTGTTCGTGCTCGCCCGACAGCCCGCAATATTCGTCAAGATTGACGCTGTGCACCCTTGAGAAATCGATATCGTCTTTTTTATACCATTCTATCAGCTGCTTGTATACGCCAAGCGGTGTGGAACCGGTGGCAAGACCCAAAACCGAATTTGGAAACAGAATAACCTGCGCGGAGATAATGTTAGCCGCTTTCCGGCTCATGCTCTGATAATCCGGTGCGCTGATAATTTTCATAAAACTCTTCCTTTCCTGTGGCGGTTGAAGCTCGCAAAATAAAAAATATTTTTATTTGCGGCAGAAATTATTGAAAATTTCTTTTCTAAATTAAATTATAGCACAAAAAGCAAAAAAAACTACGGGGCAAAATCAATCAATCTTACCCCGCAGTATGTCCATTATTTATGCACTCCATCCAACAGTTCGATCGCTTTCTCCCACGGTACCGGCGGACTGATGAAGTACCCCTGAATCATTTTGCAGCCGCAGTTGTAAATACAGTCGATCTGGGCCTGCGTTTCCACACCCTCCGCAATGACTTCCAGATTCAGCCTTTGGGCCAGCCGGACAATCATGTCCACAATATCGCGTCCCACCCGGTCGGTTACCACCTCGTCGATAAAGCTTTTATCTATTTTCACCGAATGGATGGGAAGATTTTTTAGATAGGTCAGTGAAGAAAATCCTGTCCCAAAATCGTCAAGGTACACGGAAATACCGTGGCCGCTGAGAATTTCGAGCTTTTTAATAACCCCGTCGAAAGATTCGATAAGAGTGGATTCCGTTACCTCGATCGCCACGCTGCCGGGAGCCAGCCCGTAGTAGCAGAAGCGTTCCAGCACATAATCCACGTAGTCAGCCTGCAGCAGCTCCACAGGGGAGGTGTTGAAAGAAACCCTTAGCCCGCGGCCTTGTACTTCCTGTGCAAAAGCAAACGTCCGGTCGACGACAAACCGTCCCAGTTCCTTGATGAAGCCGGTGTTTTCCGCCATTGCGATAAATGTAACCGGCGATACCATCCCAAATTTAGCGCTGTCCCAGCGGGCCAGGGACTCAAAGCCGACTATCGCCTTTTTCTCATAGTCGTACTGCGGCTGGAAGTAACAGCAGAGCTCGCCATTGTGAATGGACAGCTTAAGCTCCCGCTGCATCTGATGCTGGCGGTCAATCGTAATTCCGAATTCTTCGTTGAACAGGGCATAGCTTCCCTTCGACGTGCTCTTTGCTTCATGCAGGACAAATTCGCCGCGATTAATGATTTCGTCAAACCGGTCTTCCTCAATGATCTCGCGGTAATGAAACAGGATGGCGCCGACGCTGCACGTCAGCTGAATGACATTATCATGAATCAGAAACGGCTCCTCAAACAGATGCAGAATGTTTTTTACGCAGCTTTCAAGTTCTTGCGAAGTATTCACATTGGAAATCAGCAGGGTGAACTCATCCCCGCCGATTCTGCCGACCATCATGTTCTCTCCTTTCACAGAGGCCAGACGAGCCGCCGCCGAAGCGAGGAAAGAGTCCCCGATGTCACTCCCGAAGGTATTATTGACCGACTGGAAATTGTCGATATCGAGAAAAAAAGCCGCTCCGCTTTTGCTTTCCGCACGGCAGAGCCTGATCCATTCGGAAATATTCTTTTTCACTCCCTTGCGATTCGGCAGATTCGTCAAAGGGTCGGTGTAAGTGTAATAACTGATGTCCTCTTTGCGCTGAATATTCGCTTCATAGCTGCTTTTTTTAAATTTAAAAAAGCAGATGGAGGCAACAACGAATTCAAGGATCAGCAATCCGAATAAAATTCCGCTCATGATCAGGATCTGATTGCCCGGAGCCATCATTTTATTTTTTTCCACCGTGACCACAAACGTCCAGCCGTCCGTTCCCCGAATGCCGCTGTATCCAACCAGCCTGTCGATTCCGTTAACCCTACAGACCCCTTTGCCCGACTGCCGGGACAGAAAGTCATCCTTCATTTTACTGATTTCCGTGTGTGAGGACTGTGCTCCTATGTATTGAAAAAAGTTGCTGAACTGATCCTGGCCGCTCCGGTTAGAAACCACCGTTCCGTCATGGGAAAGAATATAAATGGAATAATCCGAATCGACGGCAATATTATCCATGATGTTCAGCTCTTCATCGTCCGACGTCACCGCGACCAGTACGCCGACAATTTTCCGTGTACGGATCACCGGCACCGCATACGCGATAATTTTGTTTCGGGGCTCAAATAAATCGTACAGCTCCCCCGAAATATTGGCGTGACCGGTCAGCGCCTTCTGAAAGTATTCTCTTTCCTCAATCATCATCGTCTTGCCGTCGTTGGTAACCGCCCGGCCCGACCTGTCGGCATAAGCCACCCGCACGAAATTCTTTCTTCTGGCTTCATCCGAAAGGACCTTCCTTTGCTCAGCCTCGCTCTGGGTAAGCCCGTTCTGCTCCGAAAGGGCGCTGAGTACATCCAAATTCCCCACAATCGCCGCGCGAACCGCATTGGAACCCTGTTCCGATATTTTTTGCAGGGAGGTCTGCGTATTCGCTGTTAAAATACTGTGTACACCAAATACAAAACTCAATCCCAGCGCAACCAATATCGCGACAATTCCGACAATAATCAGAACCATTTTATTTCTCTGGTATTTCATTTAGCCACCCATTTCGACAGATTTTGCGTAATTGAATAAGTGAATGGTTCTAAATCTTTCATGAAATGATTTTAATATATTTTTACAAACTTTTAACACTATTAACTATAATATCGGACCTTCCTTTTTAAATTTGAGCCTGAACGAATAAATTTATTCACCCTGCAAACAATTTCAATGAACGCAAAGTGGGGTGATATAGGATGAAAAAAAATGCGTTTCTATTTTTGACCGGAGGAACCGTGTATCCGGCGCTGGAAATGATCTGTCGCGGGAAAACGGATCTTTCCATGGCTGCGGCAGGCGGGCTTTGCCTGTGCCTGATTGACCGCGTATGCAACCACATGATGAAAAGCAGACCGATTTCCGTCAAATGCTTTGCCGGTTCGGGAATTATCACTACAGTGGAATTTGTCACCGGGCTTCTTGTAAATGTCGCTCTGAAGCAGAATGTATGGGATTATTCCGCACTGCCGCTGAACATTATGGGGCAGATCTGCGTGCCGTTTTCCCTGCTGTGGTTTGTGGTCACTCTTCCCGCCATGGGGCTCTGCGGGCTGTGTGAAAAAGCCTCATTCCTTGCCGAATAGCAAAATATCCGCCTCCCCGCATAAAACGGAGGCGGATATTTGTTTAAGAATTTTAATGGAATGCATTGACACAAGCCCCTAAAATATGATATTATTATTTTCGCACTTGTGATGGAGAGGTGTCCGAGTGGTTTAAGGAGCTAGTCTTGAAAACTAGTGATCCCGCAAGGGACCAAGAGTTCGAATCTCTTCCTCTCCGCCATTTAAAAACTTTATATATAATTTATTTTGTTTTCACCCATAAGGAGAAATACCCAAGTGGTGAAGGGGCTCCCCTGCTAAGGGAGTAGGTCGGGTAACCGGCGCGAGGGTTCAAATCCCTCTTTCTCCGCCAAAATCATTTAAAGCCGCATGATTGCTGGATTATTCCAGTGTCATGCGGCTTTTGATTTTTCACAAACATTTTTGTTTTGCATTGAAATTTGGATTGAGCGGTTTTACTCCTAACGACGCACTACAGGTTTTACTCGCCACACTCGTCATGGTGCTGGTGCTCATGACATACGCTGCCGGTGGTTTTCAGCTCGCCCTTCAGGTAGCGCTCCGCCGCCGTCCGCGCATCGCCGGAAGCGCCAGTCACGACTTCGACGTCCCGCTCGTTGAAAATATCCACTGCACCCTGTCCCATGCCGCCGCTGATAATGACCTTCACGCCCCTATCCGCAAGGAAGTTTGGCAGAAAACCGGGCTTGTGGCCGGGGTTCTCCATGGATTCCTCTTTTGTAATCTTATTATCTTCCACATCATACAGCATAAAGTTGACACAGTGACCGAAATGTTCCGTCACATTTTTGCCTTCGGCGGCAACCGCAATTCTCATCATCATTTTTTCCTCCAATTCGTTTGGTTTATTGATTTGCCCCGCCAGCAGTTCGCCGACGAAATCAAACCAGCTTCCATCAAACAGCTCGATCATCCCGGCGTCGCAGGCGGCAGAGATTTTCGGATCGATGGGGAGCTTTGCCAGCACCTTCAGTCCATGCTTTCCGGCAATCTCGTCAATATGGCTCTCACCGAAAATATGGTAGTCTTTTCCGTTGTCAGGGCACTGAAAACAGGACATGTTTTCTATCAACCCCAACACCGGGATCTTCATCATCTCCGCCATTTTCAGCGCTTTGGAAACAATCATGGAAACCAGCTCCTGCGGCGAAGTTACGATAACAATGCCGTCCACGGGGATAGACTGAAAAACCGTCAGGGGAACGTCTCCGGTTCCGGGCGGCATATCAATAAAGAGAAAATCCAAGTCCCCCCAAATCACATCCGTCCAGAACTGCTTCACGGTATTGCCAAGAATCGGTCCGCGCCAAATCACCGGGTCGGTGTCGTTTTCCAAAAGCAGGTTGACGGACATAATTTCAATGCCGGTCTTGCTCTGTTTGGGGTACAGCCCTAAATCGCTGCCCTCGGCTTTTCCACGGATACCAAATGCTTTGGGGATAGACGGGCCTGTCACGTCCGCATCCAGTACGCCCACCCGATACCCAAGCCGCCGCATGGTGACCGCCAGCATCGCGCTGATCGAGGACTTCCCGACACCGCCTTTTCCGCTGACAATACCGATTACTTTTTTGACATGGCTCAGCTCATTGAGCGCGGCCCGAAAATCATTTTCTTCCTTGCGATCAGCGCAGGCTTCGCCGCAGCTTCCGCAGTTGTTGTCACAGTTTTCACTCATGTTGTTTTACCTCCAATAGCAGAGTCATCACATTTTCGTAGACCTTTTGTACCGCCCGGCCGGAAGGTATGTTCAGCTCCGCAATACTTTTTCCATCATTGATCGCTTTCACCGCCTCTGTGTCAAAGGGGATCGTGCCGGCAAAGGGAATCTCCCTTGTCCGGCAAAATGCTCGGATTTCCTCGGTTTTGGCTGGATTGACGTCGGCTTTGTTGACGCACACCGCTGTTTTTACAGGAAAGGTTTCCGCCGTTTTCACGATGCGCTCCATGTCGCTGATGCCGGAGAGGGACGGTTCCGCCACGATCAGCACCAGATCCACGCCGCTGATGGAAGCGATGACCGGACAGCCGATGCCGGGGGAGCCGTCGATAACCGCCAGCTCCGCATCTTTGGCGGAGGAACCCATTCGGCGCTTCACCTCGGTCACCAGCTTTCCGGAGGTACCGCTGCCCATACTGAGCTTCGCCGTGGAGAAAGCATGGGTATCGTCCCGGTACAGCGCCAGCTCTCCCGCCTGAGAAGGCTCCATGGAAACAGCGCCCGCCGGACAGACCGCCGCGCAGACCCCGCAGCCTTCACAGGCGAAGGGCCTTATCTGGAAAACCGGTCCGGCATCAACCGAATCAAAACGGCAATGCGTCAGGCACACGCCGCAGCCGATGCATTTGACGGAGTCAATGCGAGCCTTGGGCATTCCGAAATAGCCGACGTGCTCGGGTACGCGGCTCCAGTGGGAAATCAGATGCAGGTTCGGCGCGTCCACATCGCAGTCGGCATAGGCTTTTGCCTTTGAAAGAGAAATGAACGCCCCAGCAACTGTGGTTTTTCCCGTGCCACCCTTACCGCTGAGAATCAGAAGCTGCTTCATGCCGCGCCTCCTTTCCGATCCGCGCCAGCAGAAGGCCGAAAAGCTCACGGTACCGTCGGTTTTCCCACACGGCAATCTTGCCCTCCGAGCTCAGCGCGCCCAGCACGGGATCAAACGGAATACGACCGACAATGGGGATTTGATGCTTTAGACAGAACGCTTCCGAAGGGTTTTCGCCCTTCTGGCATTTGTTCAGCACCGCACCGAAAGGCTTATGAAATAACGTCACCAGTTCGGTAACCATAGCCAAATTGTGCGCGCCGAATACGGTAGGTTCCGCCACCAGAACGCAGAAATCCGCATCCTTGATGCTTTCCATCACGGCACAGGCACTTCCGGGCGGGCAGTCGATGAAAACGGGGCGTTTCCCGCCGCTCGGAATTTTCCCCAGCAGCCGCTTGATTACCGGAATACCGGAGGCTTCCCCGATATTCAGCCGGCCCGTAAACACGTCCACACCGCCTGATCTGCCGGAGGAAACCGTCCCCATCGCCATGTTCTCCTCCTGAATAGCCCCGGCGGGACAGAGCAGGACACAGCCGCCGCAGGAATGGCAGACCTCGTCAAACAGAATCGGATGATCTCCTACAAATGCCAGCGCGTGAAACGCGCAGAACTCCACGCATTTCCGGCAGCCGGTGCAGCGGTCACGATCAATTTTGGGAATTTTAACGGCAACGCTTTCTTTCTTGGCCTCTTCGGGTTTAAAAAACAAATGGCCGTTTGGTTCCTCTACGTCACAGTCCAGATACACTGCTTCGTCGACCGCCGCCGCTAGATTGACCGACACCAGCGTTTTTCCTGCGCCGCCCTTGCCGCTGAGTACCGCAACGATCAGCGGCTCATCCGCCATGGCCGTGAAAGCCCGCGTGAAATTCGGAAAGCAGGGAAAGTTTTCCTTCAATCAGCACATTGATATTTTCCTTTGCCGTTCCGTCCATGGAGCGGTAGACCGTAATATTTGCGCCGCTTAAAACCTTTTCCGCATTTTCCCCGCAGCGGGGCGTAATCAGAGCGTCCGCACCGCTGTCCGCCAAAAGCTGCGCTGCGGCGATACCCGCCCCGCCGGAGCTTTCCGCCGCGCTGTTGGGGAGCCACTGGCTCTCGTTGGTATCCGTATGATAGAGCAGAAAATATGGCGCGCGTCCAAAAGACGGGCATACAGTCGATTCCATATTTTGTTCATTCACGGGAATCGTGATTTTCATGGGAATCCTCCGTTTCGTTTTCTATATTCTCAAAATGCCTTCCGCAACGGTGCCGGCAGCACCCAATCCCACCGCAGCCGCGCCCCTGCCCGTCGCAAAGGCGATATTCGCCGCCCTCAATCAACAGTACCTTGCCGTTTACCAGTGATTGCGCCAGCTTTTTTCGGGCGATGTCATAAATACCCTGCACCGTAGTGCGGGAAATGTCCATCTGCACCGCGCATTGCTCCTGTGTAAATCCGTCCACGTCAATCAGACGGATGGACTCAAACTCATCCACCGTCATCGTAATGGTGTCGTCCGCATGTACATCTAGCGGGCCAAACCGGCTGCTTTCCGGGAGACAGCAGACTCTTCTCCATTTTCTTGGCCTTGGCATTATTTCACCTCCTTGTAGTTTCCGGCATATGTCGCTTATGCTTAGTATACCCTGTTTCGGGCATATGTCAATAACTTTTGTTATTTAATTTTAAAAATGATATGAAACAACGGAAAATGGAAGGCGCAGTTTATCTTAAACTGCGCCTTCCATTTTCCGTATAATTTGACTTATTTTAAGTAT
>UREO01000030.1 GCA_900546895.1 uncultured Oscillospiraceae bacterium | reverse complement strand
TTGTAGCGGCTCCAAAGGGCGTGCGCGGCGTCCTCCGAAACAAACAGCCCGTGCCTGTCGGCAATCTCATAAATCCGGTCAAGGTCGCAGACCTGTCCGCTGTAATGCACCGGAACGATTGCTTTGGTTTTCGGCGTGATTTTTTTTTCGATTTCGTCCGGGTCGATGCAGGCGGTTTTAAAATCCACGTCCGCAAAGACGGGGGTCGCGCCCGTGTGGATAATCGTGTTCGCGGTGGAGGCGAACGTCATCGGCGTGGTGATAACTTCGTCGCCCGGACCGATGTCCTTTGCCAGCAACGCCACGTGCAGCGCCGCCGTACAGGAATTCATTGCGATTGCGTGCTTCGCGCCCAGATATGCGGCGAATTCCTTTTCGAATTCGTTGGTCCGGGGGCCTTTGGCCACCCAGCCGGATTTCAGCGTGTCAACGACCTCGTTGATCTCCAGATCGGTGATGTTGGGCAGATTGTATGGAATGAATTTTTCTCGTTTCACGAACTGACTCATATTTTGTCATCCTCTTTTTTTTAGTTGATTTTCCCTTTTCACAGCAAATCCGATTGCGGCTGTAAGACGGGATACGCTTCCGGCCCCAAAAACGGGGAAAAACGGATATTAATTCTGCAGTTTAACTGGAAATGTTGCAGTATCAGTTTTACCAATAAATCAAAGTAAATGATAATACGATTGATGGTTAATGTCAACTATATTGCCCCCTGAAACATTGACTAAAAGCCCCGTTGGTTATATAATGTACAAGTTATAGCAGAATAATTTTTAACTGCGGCGGCCTGTCGGGCCGGGCGAAAGCATGAAAAAATTTTGACGCAGTTTGTAAAGAATGGTGTTAATGTGAACGGCAAGGGAAATTTTTTTGTACATCCCAGCGCGTGTGTGGATGACGGCGCGAAAATTGGAAACGGTACAAAAGTATGGCATTTCTGCCACATCGGCGGTGGTTCCCAAATCGGTGAAAACTGCTCCATCGGGCAGAATGTGTTTGTTGCCCCGGGGGTAAAGATTGGCAGCTTCTGCAAGATCCAGAACAACGTATCCATTTATGAGGGCGTTGAACTGAGCGATTATGTGTTCTGCGGGCCTTCCATGGTGTTTACCAATGTCCAGCGCCCGCGCTGCAAATATCCCCAGCGCGGTGCGGCCTTTTACGCCCGTACCCCCATTGGGGAGGGTGCCAGCATCGGCGCGAACGCCACCATTGTCTGCGGCCACAGAATCGGAAAAAACGCGTTTATCGCAGCCGGCAGTGTTGTGACAAAGGATGTTCCCGACCATGCGGTCATGATGGGCAATCCCGCCCGTCAGCACGGGTGGGCCTGTGAATGCGGGGAAAAACTGAGCGAGGATTTGACATGCCCAAAATGCGGAAAAACATATATGCAGGTCGAAAACGGCCTTCAGGAGGAAACAAAATAAATGGAAAAAATTGCTTTTAATGATCTTGGCGCGCAATACCGCCATTTAAAGGATGAAATTGATAAAGGCATTGCCGATGTAATCGACGGCTGCCATTTTATTTCCGGTCCGCAGACGGAGCAACTGGAAAAAGAGCTTTGCCGCTACACAGGGCGCAAATACTGCGTCAGCACCAGCAACGGCACCGACGCGCTCCTAATGCCGCTGATGGCGAAAGGAATCGGCGAGGGTGACGCAGTGTTTGTTCCCGCATTCACCTTTTTCGCTACGGCGGAAGTAGTCAGCTTTTTAGGAGCGACCCCCGTTTTCTGCGATGTGGACGAAAACACCTTCAACATGGACCCGAAATCCCTTGAAAAACAGATTAAAAGGGTGCTGGAAGAGGGAAAACAAAAGCCAAAGGCCGTGATCGCGGTCGACCTGTTCGGCCAGCCCGCCGATTTTACGGAACTGGAACCGCTCTGCAAAAAGTACGGTCTTTTCCTGATGGAGGACGCGGCGCAGGGCTTCGGCGGTGCGATCGGCTCCAGAAAGGCCTGCAGCTTCGGCGACGTTTCCGCGACGAGCTTTTTCCCGGCTAAGGCGCTCGGCTGCTACGGCGACGGCGGGGCGGTCTTTACAGATAGCGAAGAAATGTATCGGCTGCTTGTCTCCATCCGCGTACACGGTAAGGGCTCTTTTAAATATGAAAACGTGCGCATCGGTTTGAACGCGAGGCTGGATACCCTGCAGGCGGCCATTCTGCTGCCGAAGCTTCACGAGTTTGACAAAGAGACGCAGCACCGCAACTGGGCCGCTTCCCGCTACGCCGAGCTTCTGAAAGGCAAATTCCGGGTGCCGGTCTTAAAGGACGGATTTTTCTCCAGTTATGGATATTATACGCTGAAAGCGGAAAGCGATGAGCAGCGTTCAAAGCTGATAGACGGGCTGAAGGCGGCGGGGGTTCCCGTCATGGTTTATTATCCCCTGCCTTTGCATCTGCAGAAGGTTTACGCGCCGCTCGGCTACCGGGAGGGCGATCTGCCCGTGAGCGAAAAGCTCAGTAAAACGGTTTTCAGCCTTCCGATGCACGGTTATATCACAGAAGAAGTTATCGATTATATTTGCACGACGCTGCAAAATATCTGATTTATGAGGAGAATTTAAATGTCAAACGTGAAAACTGAGTTGTTGAATAAAATTCAGGACAAGTCCGCCGTTGTCGGCATTGTCGGACTGGGGTATGTTGGGCTTCCCCTCGCCGTGGAATTTGCAAAGGCCGGCTACCGGACCATCGGCTTTGACGTTCAGCCCCAAAAGGTCGATTCCGTCAACGCGGGTAAAAATTATATCGGCGACATTGTGGGCGATACGCTGAAACACGTGGTGGAAAGCGGGACCCTTTCCGCAACCAGCGATTTTTCCTTCATCAAGGGCGTGGACGCGGTGGCCATCGCCGTTCCCACTCCGCTGGACAAGTACCAGCAGCCGGATATCAGCTATGTAAAGGGTTCCACGGAATCCGTCGCCAAATACCTGCACAAGGGTATGGTGATCATTCTGGAATCCACCACCTATCCGGGGACCACGGAGGAGCTTTTAAAGCCGATCCTTGAGGCAAGCGGCCTCAAATGCGGCGAGGATTTTTACCTTGCCTTCTCGCCGGAGCGCGTGGACCCGGGCAACAAGCAGTATAAGACGAAAAATACCCCGAAGGTTGTCGGAGGCGTCGGAAAAGACGGTACGGAGGTTGCCGCCGCGCTATACCGCAATGTTCTGGAGGGCGGCGTATACGAGGTTTCCTCCCCGGCCGTTGCCGAAATGGAGAAGCTCCTTGAAAACACCTACCGCAATATCAATATCGGCCTCGCGAACGAAATGGCGATTATCTGCAACCGCATGGGCATCAACGTCTGGGACGTGATCGACGCTGCCAAAACAAAGCCGTACGGCTTTCAGGCGTTTTATCCGGGACCGGGACTCGGCGGCCACTGTATTCCGCTCGACCCGTTTTACCTTGCATGGAAGGCCCGCGAGTTCGACTACCACACTCGCCTGATCGAGACCTCCGGCGAAATCAACACCGGCATGCCGGAGTATGTTGTTGACCGTGCCATGAAGGTTCTCAACCGCAACAAGACCGCGATGAACGGCGCCAAGGTGCTCGTTCTCGGCGTCGCCTATAAATCGGATATCGACGATTACCGCGAAAGCCCGGCGCTGAACGTCATCGAGCACCTCGTCAAAGAGGGTGCGGATACCACTTACTATGACCCGTATATTCCGGAATACAGGCATAAGGGCGTTACGTACACCGGCGCGAAGGAGCTGACGGACGACCTGCTGAAGAGCGCGGATATCGTCATCATCTGCACGGCGCACGCCTGCTTTGATTACGACCGGATTCAAAAGCTCTCCAAAGAGGTTTTTGATACCAGAAACGCCATGAAGGATGTAAAAGACCGTTCCAACATTGAGCTTTTATAAAATATTCTCCCCCGTTTCCGAAAAGTGACGGGGGAATTTTGTGTGGAATAAACAGGGACGTTTTGGAAAATAATGTAATAAAGGAGAATGATGATGAAGAAACTTCGTTTTGCTTTGATCGGATGCGGCCGCATTTCAAAAAATCATATCGCCGCGGCGATTGCAAACGCCGAAACCATGGATTTGGCCGTAGTCTGTGACCCGGTGCTGGAAAACGCCGAAAAAAAGGCCGGGGATTATCTGGAAGCGACCGGCGTCAAGCCGGCTGTTTACGCGGATTATAAGAAGGCGCTGGACGAGCTGGAAATCGACTGCTGTGCTATTGCTACGGAAAGCGGCTATCACGCGGAAATCGCGCTGTACTGCATTCGCCGGGACAAGCATGTCCTGATTGAAAAGCCGATGGCGCTGAGCACCGCCGACGCGGAGCAAATGATCCGCGAGGCGAAGGAAAAGGGCGTTGCCCTCGGCGTCTGCCACCAGAACCGCTTTAACGCGCCGATTCGGGAGCTTCACAAAGCAGTCGAGGACGGGCGTTTCGGCAAGCTGGTCAGCGGCACGGCCTGCGTTTTCTGGAACCGCGGGATGCCGTATTACGAGCAGGCCCCGTGGCGTGGCACATGGGAGCAGGACGGCGGCACGCTGATGAACCAGTGTATCCACGACATTGATCTTCTCCAGTGGAACCTCGGCGGCGAACCGGAGACCGTCATGGCTATGACCGGAAATTATCTGCGCGACATTCACGCCGAGGATTTCGGCGCCATCCTGATCCGCTTCAAAAACGGCGCAATCGGCCTTGTGGAAGGCACCACCTGCGTATACCCCAAAAATCTGGAGGAAACGCTGACGATTCTGGGCGGCACCGGCACCGCAGTCATCGGCGGGATTGCCGTCAACCGTGTGGAAACATGGAACTTTGAGACTCTGGCGGAACAGGATTCCCGCATTGCCGCGCTGGCCGGCACGGATCCGAAGGATGTTTACGGAAGCGGCCACAACCTGCTTTACGCCGATTATATCCGTGCGGTCAATACGCACACCGACCCGCTTGTGAGCGGCGAAGAGGGAATCAAGGCCATGAAGATTATTCTGGCCGCTTACAAGTCCCAGAAAACGGGTCAGGCGGTCCCGTTTGAGGGCCTGAGCTTCTCCACGCTCGACATGGACGATTCCGACGTCCGCTGCCGCTGAGCCGGGGGAACGAAAGATGAAGATTGTAACCGTAGTCGGCGCGAGGCCGCAGTTTGTCAAGGCGTCGGTGGTATCGGCAGCCTTAAAGCCGGTCTGCACCGAGGTGCTGGTCCATACCGGCCAGCACTATGACCGCAATATGTCGGACGTGTTTTTTGAGGAGCTTTCCATTCCCAGACCGGCTTACAATCTGGGGGTCGGTTCCGGTTCCCACGGACACCAGACCGGCGAAATGCTGATGAAAATCGAAGACGTCCTTCTGGAGGAAAAGCCGGATATCCTGCTCGTTTACGGCGACACCAACTCCACGCTGGCGGGCGCTTTGGCCGCGTCCAAGCTGCATATTCCGGTCGCCCATGTGGAAGCAGGCTTGCGTTCCTATAACATGCGCATGCCGGAGGAGCAGAACCGCGTTTTGACCGACCATATTTCCAGATGGCTTTTCTGTCCGACGCAGACCGCGGCGGACAACCTGAAAAAAGAGGGCGTTACCGCCGGCGTTTCCGTCTGCGGGGACGTGATGCTGGATTCCGTGCTGCATTTTTTGCAGGTTGCGAAAAACAATCCGTCCAAAGCCGCCGTTTTTGCGCAGCTCGGCATTGAGCCGAAAAACTACCGCCTTGCCACCCTGCACCGCGCGGAAACGACTGACGGCGGGCTTGACGCGATCATTGCGATCTTCAAGGCCTTCGAGCGGCTTCCGGAACTGGTCGTGCTGCCGATTCACCCAAGGACAAGGCCGCTCGCGCAGGAAGCGATTGAAAAGTGCGGATTCCGGAATATCAAACTGATCGATCCGGTCGGCTATCTGGAAATGCTGCTGCTGACCTCCAACGCCTGCCAGGTCATGACCGATTCGGGTGGGCTGCAGAAAGAGGCGTGGTTTATGAAGGTGCCGTGCATTACGCTTCGTGCGGAAACCGAATGGGTGGAGACGCTCAAGGGAAACTGGAACGTGCTTTCCGCGCTCACCACGGAGGACATTTACCGGAAAGCGATGCACACCGTCGTGGACGAAGCCGCGCACGAACAGATGCCGTTCGGCGACGGTAACGCGTCACAGAAGATCGCGGATGCTCTGTCACGGGAAATGGGCGCCGCGCGTCCGTAAACCAGGGCAATTCCTGTAAAAGGGGAAAAGGTAATTTATGAATATCATTTATATCAATCATTACGCCGGTTCCGATCGGCACGGAATGGAGTTCCGCCCGTATTTTATGGCGAAGCGCTGGGCCGCCGCCGGTCACAATGTGACAGTTGTCGCCAGTTCCTATTCCCATCTGCGTACCGTGAATCCGGATCTGCAGGGGAAAAAGACGATGGAGGAGACGCTGGACGGCGTCCGCTATTTCTGGATTGAGGGCCCCGAGTACCACGGTAACGGCGTGGGAAGGATCAGAAATATGCTGTCCTTTCTGCATGGCCTTTATCAATACGCCGATCGGATCGCCGCGCAGGGAAAGCCCGACGCGGTCATTGCGTCCTCTACGTATCCGCTGGACATCTATCCCGCGCACCGGCTCTCGAAAAAATACGGGGCAATGCTGATTTACGAGGTACACGACCTCTGGCCGCTCAGTCCGATCGAGCTCGGCGGCATGAGCCCGCGCCACCCTTATATCATGCTGATGCAGGCGGCGGAGAATTACTGCTATAAACACAGCGACTATGTCGTTTCGCTTCTGCCGAACGCGAAGGAACATATGGTGGAGCACGGCTTGAAGCCGGAAAAATACATCTGTATCCCCAACGGGATCGTTAAAGCCGACTGGGAAAAGCCGATGGCGGACCCGCCGGTTTACTACGAGCTGTTGAAGCAGTTCCATGACGAGGGATATTTCCTGATCGGCTACACCGGCGCGCACGGAATCGCCAACGCGCTGGACAGCTTCGTCCAGGCGGGGGAGAAGCTCCGCGGCAAAAAAATCAAGCTGATTATGGTCGGCCCCGGCCCCGAGCGCGAGCGCCTTGCGCAGCAGGTGGTCGACAGCAACCTGCGCGATGTCGTGGAAATGCTGCAGCCGGTCAAGCGCGACCAGATTCCGGAGCTGCTGGGTCAGATGGACGCCCTTTACGTCGGATTGCAGCGGCAGCCGCTGTTCCGTTTCGGGGTCAGCCCGAACAAGCTGATGGACTATATGATGGCTGCAAAGCCGGTCATTTTTGCGATTGAGGCCGGAAACGACATGGTGAAGGACGCCAAATGCGGAATTTCTATTCCGCCGGAGGACAGCTCGGCCATTGCAAAGGCGGCGAAGAAGCTTGCCGGCCTTTCCAAAGAAGAGCTTAACGCCATGGGCCGCCGCGGCAGGGAATACATCCTGCGGAACAATGAGTATGACGTGCTGTCGCAGAAATTTCTCGACGTATTTTCCATGCCCTATGAACCCAAAACAAAATAGCTGATTGCTTTTCAGAAATGACAAAGAGGGCAGCCGATCCGGCTGCCCTCTTTTATAGTCCGAGCTCTTTGATTTTGTCGCGCAGCTTGATGAAATCGTCAAACGCGTCGGGTTTGCTGTTTGGGTTGCGCAGAAGCGCGGCGGGGTGGAGCGTGGCCATCATCAAAACGCCGCTACGTTCAAAGAAAATACCGTGTTCCCTGGTGATTTTGATGTCCGGTTTAATGATCTTCATAGAGGCGATACGTCCCAGGCAGACAATGATTTTTGGGCGGATCAGCGCCACCTGGTTGCGCAGCCAGTCGATGCACCGCTCCTGCTCTTCCGGAAGCGGGTCGCGGTTCTGCGGCGGCCTGCATTTGACGATATTTGCAATGTAAATATTTTTGTGCCGGTCCAGGTCGACGGCGTCCAGCATTTTGTCAAGCAGCTGCCCGCTTCGGCCTACAAACGGTTCCCCCCGCAAATCCTCGTTTTGGCCGGGGCCTTCTCCAATCAGCAGTACGCGAGCCTTCTCGTTTCCGACACCGAACACAACATTGGTCCGCCCGGTGCAAAGATCGCATTTGCGGCATTCCAGACAAGCGGATTTCAGTTCTTCCCAGTTATCAAACAATGCGGTATCCACCTTCCTATTTAAATCCTCTTTTATGATAGCAGGACAACCGCCACAAAGATACGGATTGCTCCTGTTCCATGTTTTCTCAAGCGCCGAAAGCTTTGCTTCGGCCTGCGCCGTAAGGTTATTATAGCATGAATCTTGCAAAATCGAATGCGGTTGTGCAGAAAATTTTACGGGAAAGATGAAAAATTCTCCCCTGCCGTCATACGCGCTGCGGCAGGGGAGAACAGTTTTGCGGAAAAAAAGTTTATTGTCGTCGCTCCGGGCCTAATGGGTTTCATCCTCGGCGAAGCCCGCCATTTTATCCGAGGAGGAACCGGTCTGGTTGATCTTTACTTCCACGCGCCGATTCTGTGACCGTCCTTCCTCCGCTTCATTGCCGGCTACCGGATGGTAGTACGAATACCCCGAAACAATCATTTTGGATTGAGGAAGATTGCATTTGCTGGAAAAGAATTTCAGCACCGCAATGGCGCGGTCCGACGAAAGTTCCCACGCAAAGTAGTTATTCTGGGACTCATCTCCCGCCATGGCGGTGTGTCCGCTGATCTCTATGGAACCGATCTGGTCGTTCACGCTCAATAGAAGACCGCCCATATATTGAAGGATATCGAAGCTGGATTCTCTCATCGTGGGGCTGTCCGGATAGAACAGCACATTGTCCTTAAAACGGAATTTAATGAATCCTTCGCCCTTTTCAAGCAAAATAGATTCGGAATAACCGCTTTGATTGATTTTTTTCTGAATGGATTCATAGATTTCGTCAAAATCTTTATTCGCCGCTTGATTTCCTGCCTGACCAGCCGTTCCGCTTACGGTCTCCTGAGCAACGGATGCGTTGCCGGAGGCGGCTTGTTTGCTTTTTTCCAATTCAGTCCTGATACTGTAGTTTTGCTGGGATACGGCCATCATAGCGAAAGAAAACAGGATTACAAAGATCGCCAGCAGGTCGGTCATCATGTCGCTGTAACTGGTTAGCCATGCGGGAGCTTCATCATCATCTCCGCCTTCCGGCTCGTCCTCATCGAAATATTTTTCATCTTCCGGCATGAGCTATTATGCAACCCCCTTCATCTTCAATTCGCGTATCTGCTTACTGACCGAGCCCATTTTTTTGACATCCTTTTTGGTCAGGCAGGAAATCATATTTTCCTGAATAGTTCTCGGGTTTTTCCCTTCCATAATGGAGGTTAGGCCTTCCAGCAGAAATTCTTTTCTCAGCGCTTCATCCGCGCTCATTACCTTGAGCCTTTTTGACATCGGCATAAAAACGACATAGGCGATAAAAGCGCCATAAAAGGAAGTGACCAGTTCGATTGCCATCAAGGGGCCCAGCTTAGTCGGGTCCTCCAGGTTTTCCAGCATGGGAATCAGGCCAATATATGTTCCGAGCAGGCCCAGGGAGGTCGAGGTGTTTGCAATCATATCCAGCATGGCGTGTCCGTCCTGATGCCTTTTCTTAGCGAAATATATTTCCGACCGCAAGGCTTTTTTTAGGACATCCTCGCCAACGCCGTCGGCGATCAGCAGGATTCCTTTCTGAAGGAATTCATCATCGGCATACTTGGGGGCAGCGTCTTCAAGAGCCAGAAGGCCCTTGCTTCTGGCAATCTCGCTGAGTGACACAATCGTCTGAATGTCTTTTACAAAATCATACTGCACTTTTCTGAAGGATTTTCTCATAACATGCCCGAGCGTTTTCAATTTATTTGGCGGAAACGAAACGACAACAGCACCTGTTGTGCCGCCTACCGTAATAAAAACAGAGGGCCAGTTCAAAAAGGAACTGAAATTTCCAGACATTTTGATGGAAGAAATAATACAAAAGATTCCGATCCCAAATCCAATTATTGTGGAGACGGATGTTTTCTTCATTGAAAGACCCCCTAATAGCTAAAATTTCCCATTATTTTGTATATCGGACAATTCGTCAGATATTTTAGGAAAATTAATCTAAACATTATGATTATACAGCCAAAACAAAAAAATGTGACCTGATTGCTTCAAAGGGCGGTGTCGGACATTGCCCTTTCTTCCTTCCGCTGTCAATATGAATTTTCAGCAACGCGGTGGAGGGGAATTCTAAAAATAGAGGTTGTCTTTTTTAACGGGATCGTTTATAATAGGATAGTCGGAAATGAGAAGCAAGGCAGAAATGCATGCAATAGGATATGCAGGCGGGCGGGCTCTGTACGGCGGGATGCCATGAACCATGTCAGGCGGGGAACCGAGCAGCATTAAGTGGACTGTCCCGCGCGATACAGGCGGTCTGTTCGTCTGCATATCCTGATGCATGATAAACCGTTTTATGACGGTCTGTCTTGCTTTCAATTTGTCTGGGGGTGGGTGTTCGCATGTATCAGGTTCTGTACAGGAAATGGAGGCCAAGGGTGTTTGCCGATGTCGTCGGCCAGCCGCAGGTCACCGTTACGCTGAAAAATGAACTGACGGCGGGCCGCATTGCCCATGCGTACCTGTTTACCGGTTCCAGGGGAACGGGGAAAACCACGTGTGCGAAGATTCTGGCCAAGGCGGTCAATTGTCTGAACCCGGCGGACGGCGACCCCTGCGGCGAATGTGAAATCTGCCGCGCTGCGGACGCCGGTTCGCTGATGGACATTGTGGAAATCGATGCCGCCAGCAACAACGGCGTAGATAATATCCGCTCTTTGCGGGAAGAAGCCAATTTCACCCCGGCTGTCGCGAAATACCGGGTTTATATTATTGACGAGGTACACATGCTCTCTACGGGAGCGTTCAACGCGCTGCTCAAAACGCTGGAAGAGCCGCCCGCACACGTTATCTTTATCCTTGCGACAACGGAAGTACACAAGCTGCCCGCGACCATTTTATCACGGTGCCAGCGTTTTGATTTTCGCCGCATTCCGCCGAAGAAAATCGCGGAGCGTCTTACTTATGTCACCCGGCAGGAGAACGCGGAGCTCGATTCGCAAGCCGCACTTTTGATTGCGCGTCTGGCGGACGGTGCCCTGCGCGACGCGCTGTCCCTTTTGGATCAGTGCCTGGGCCGCAGTAAAAACATCACGGTGGAAGTGGTGAATGAAACGGCCGGTCTGGTCGGGCGGGAACATCTCTTTGAACTGACCGACGCCATGAAGGAACATGATTCCGGTGCCGCGCTGGAGTTGATCGATCGGCTACACAATTCTTCCAAGGATATGGCGAGGCTCTGTGAGGAGCTGTCGTCTCATTTTCGGAATCTGATGCTGATAAAAACCACGAAGGATGCCCACAATATGATCGCCGTACCCGATGCGGAGTACGAGAGCCTGACAAAGCAGGCGCTTTCCACACCGCTGCCCGCCATTCTGCACGGGTTGGATACCATGCAGTCCGCGCTGGAGCGAATGTACCGGGGAGGGGACAGGCGCATCGAATTTGAAATGGCGATGATCCGTCTGTGTTCTCCGGAGCTGGATTCCACACCGGATGCACTGATTCGCAGGATAGAAGCCCTTGAGCGCGGTACGGCTGTCTCGAAGCCGAAGCCCGTCAGGGCGGCGGAGCCGGAAAAGAAGCCAAAGCAGGAAGAAAGGGTATTGGAAAGCCCGCCTGCGCGAATGCTGCCGGAGGAACCGCCGGAGCCTTCCTTTGAAAGGCCGGACGACCCCGTTATGGAACCGAAAAAGGAGATTGAAGAGTTGCAGAAGGACGCAAAACGCCTTTCTGAATGGCCGGAAATCCTTCAAATTCTTAAAAATTATTCCCATACCATTGCAGCCGCGTTCAACGGCTCCGCCGCTTATATCAGCGGTGCCTATGTGCTAATCGACGCGCCGAACGATATGGCGTTCCGGTTGCTGAGAGAGCCCGCGCAGCGTGAAAATATGCGCAAGGCGATTCAGCAGGTAACGGGCAGAACCTATAAGCTGGGCCCTTACAAAACTCATAACAGCGAAAAGAAAACGGATCCGCTCGCGCAGCTGGCTGGGCTGGCTGAGAGCGAGGGGATTCAGGTTATCAAAAAATAAAAGGATTTACAGGAGGAATTTTATATGAAAGCAAGATTGCCGCAGGGATACGGCGGAGGCGGAGCTTCCAATTTGCAGCAGCTGGCGCGCCAGGCCCAGAAGATACAGGAGGATATGGATCAGGCGACAGCCGAGCTGGAAGCAAAGGAATATACCGCAACAGCCGGAGGGGATGCCGTAAAGGCAACGGTAACGGGTAAGATGGAGGTAAAGGCCATTGATATCAAGCCCGAGGTTGTCGATCCCGAAGATGTGGAAATGCTTTCCGACCTTGTTCTCGCCGCAGTCAACGAGGCACTCCGGGCCGCCGCCGCAGACAAGAGCCAGCGCATGGAGAAAATCTCCGGCGGTATCAACATGCCGGGTATGCTTTAACGATGCCATCCTATAACGTGGCGCCTTTGTCGCGCCTGATTGAGCAGTTCGAGCGGCTGCCAGGCGTCGGACATAAGAGTGCGCAGCGGCTGGCCTATTATGTGCTCGGCCTTTCCAAAGATGGCGCGCAGAATTTCGCAGACGCCATTATGGACGCTCACGAAAAAATACATTATTGCAAAATATGCTGCAATCTGACTGACCAGGAGCTTTGTCCTGTCTGCCGTAACGAGGCGCGGGACAAGTCCGTCATCTGTGTGGTGGAGGACCCCCGCGACGTGATTGCGCTGGAACGTACCAATGAGTTTAACGCAACCTATCATGTGCTGCACGGGGCCATTTCCCCACTCAGCGGGATCGGTCCGGACCAGCTTTGCATCAAGGAGCTTCTGGCACGTGTGAACAACGGTGAAGTGAAAGAGGTCATTATGGCGACCAATCCGACCGTTGAGGGCGAGGCCACAGCCATGTATATTTCGCGCCTTTTGAAGCCTCTCGGCGTCAAAGTGACGCGGCTTGCCTACGGAATTCCCGTGGGCGGCGATCTGGAATACGCGGATGAGGTAACGCTGACCCGCGCGATTGAGGGCCGCAGCGAGATGTAGCTGACAGAATGCTTGACAATTTTCAACGAGTATGATATGCTCATATACCAACATCGTGGACGGGAGGCTTTTTTAGATGGCAAAAGACAATTTAAAAACGCTGGCGCAAAACAAAAAAGCCTTTCACGACTACTTTGTGGAAGAAAGCATGGAAGCGGGCATCGAGCTTCGCGGGACAGAGGTCAAGTCGCTCCGCAAGGCGCAGGTAAACCTGAAGGATGCGTGGTGTTCCATTGTCAAGGGAGAACTACTCATTAACGGAATGCATATCAGCCCCTATGAGCACGGCAATATTTTTAATCAGGACCCTATGCGGGTGCGGCGACTTTTAATGCACAGGCGCGAGATCATGCGTTTGTTTGGGTTGGTCAAGCAGGACGGTTATTCGCTGATACCGCTGTCCGTTTATCTGAAGGGATCCATGGTCAAGGTGCAGGTCGGTTTGTGCAAAGGCAAAAAGCTTTATGACAAACGCGCAGATATGGCGGCGAAATCCGCAAAGCGGGACATTGACCGCGCAATGAAGGAAAAGAACCGGTAAGAAAAATATTCTTGTATTTTTTTCTTTGGAATGCGTGTATAATAGGGATAGGCAAACGAGTTTATCTGTCGGTTAATATGGGGATGTAAAGGTTTCGACGGGGATTGTGAGCCTTAGTAAGCGAGTAGCGGCGCGGAACCGCTTTAAAAGCCGCAAACTTAAAAGTAAACGACAACAATACTGTTGCTTACGCAGCCTAATTAGGCTGCCGTCCTTACCGGGTACACCGCGGCCCGGATAAGGGCGTCGATTAGCGGTGAACGTGAACCGGGGAACGCCTTTACCCCGGTCATGACCAAAAGGCTACTGAACCGCAGAGCCTGCCTTTGGGCGCTGCGTGGAGGGAATGTAAAATCAACGGCTACACTCGTAGAAAGCTTTGGTAAGTGATTTTCGGACACGAGTTCGACTCTCGTCATCTCCACCATCATGCACCTATCCGAACCCGGGGCCATGATTGTTGTCATGCCTCGCGTGTTCGCGTTATTGGTGCCGCTGCCGGCTGCGGAATAGCCGGAAAACAGAAAAAGCCCCGCCTCCCGGATTTCTCCGGGGAGCGGGGTTTTTGTGTTGTGTAGGCGTCACGGTGCGGTCACGCGTGACTGTTGCGTGACGGTCAGACCTTTGTGGCGTAGTCCAGCGAGATCCAGCCGGCGCCGCTCTTGAGCTTGCCCCAGCCCTTGGTGGAGCCGGTGCCGGAGCTCTCGGCAACGATGGTGTAGACGCCGGGCGCGATCGCGTTCTGGGCGATGCCGTAGTTGGTGCCGGGCCCCTTGCGGATCCGCAGGCCGGTCGCCTTGATGCGGACGGTGTAGTTTACCGTAGAGGCGGCCGTTGTGGTCGATCCGGTGGTCTGCGCTGCGGTGGCCGTGGCGCCGAGGCGCTTGTTGACCTCGGCCGCGATGGCCGCGTGCCGGCTGTACAGATAGTCGCCCGGGCAGCTCTTGTTGGCATAGTCACGGTGGACGGTCATGTTGCAGCCGTTGAGGTGCCCGACGCGGTCGGCTTTATTGGTAGACCAGACCAGCTTCGCGATCCCGTTCCGCTTGCAGATGTCGGTGACGAGGTTCAGCAGGGCCGCGTAGGCCTTGTCGGAGACCGGCCACGGTTCCGCTGCCACGGTGTTCGCCACCTCGATCGTGACGGCCCTGTGGTCGTTTGTTGCGTTCGAGCTGCACCACGACCGGTTGGCTTCGTCAACGTAGAGGGCAATGCGTCCGTCGCTTCCGATGCCGTAGTTGCTGGACGCCTGCCGGGATGCCGGGGCGAAGATCTCGCCGCAGGTCTCAACGGAGCAGTTTCCGGCCATGCAGTGGATCGTGATCGTGTCAATCTTGTGGTTCCGGGGCTTCGTGCAGTTCGGCGAGAGCTTTGTGTAGGTAATGAGTGAACTGTTGCTCATGATTGCACCTCCTGAGTGCTATGGCCGGGGTGCGCCCGGCCGGTGGTTATTCGTCTTTCTTGGTCGCGGAGACAAGGATCTCCTTCAGCTTCTCGAAGCCGTACATGGCGGCGTAGGCCACAAGGAAGCCGACAACGATTGCAGCCGCCACCATGTACCAGAGGACGCCGATGCCTTTGATCTGAGCGTAGGCGAAAAACGCCACCAGCGTCAGGACTTCGGCGACCAGCAGGGCGAGGAGCTGAGTGGGGATCTTATCCCACGTCACCTTCTTGACGACCTCGACGATGATGTTGGTGATGGCCACCAGCACGCCGATCACGCTGAGAAGCGTGGCGAGTGTGGTGGAAACGCTTGTGATGTCCATGTGTTTCAT
>UREO01000029.1 GCA_900546895.1 uncultured Oscillospiraceae bacterium | reverse complement strand
CCGCTCTACGACCGAGGGCCTGGAAGCGAACAGGAAGGGCTGCATCGTTGTGGATGAAGCGACCATGGCGACGACCCGGGAGGGCGTTTACGCCGCGGGGGACGCCGTTAGCGGCGCCGCAACCGTGATTCTGGCCATGGGCGGCGGCAAGGAAGCCGCGCACTCCATCGATCAGTACATTCAGGCCAGGGGGAAGTCCTGAAGACGTTCGCCAAAGGGTGCCTGCCCTGCGGTGGCAGCTTCTTTCTGATTTTATATGGAAGAAAGGATGGGGAAGATCATGTTAAAAAATATGAAAATCGGGAAAAAACTGATAATATCCTTTGTTTTGATTACATTCCTTTCGAGCTTCAGCGGTGTGGTAGGATTTATCATTATGAGAACCATGAATCAGCAATATTCGGGCGCGCTGGTTCAGTATGGATTCGCGCAGGGCGACATCGGCCTGTTCAATACCGAGTTTAATAACAACAACGTCATTATGAGGGACATTATTATTCAGCCGGGCGTCAACGAGAGGCTGAAAAGCAAAGAGGAACTGGACCAGTCCAGTGCAAAGCTGGTACAATACCTTACAAAAATGAAATCCGGGATTATCGGCAGCAAAGAACAGGGCTACTATGATACGATTATGAGCGATCTGCAGGAATATACGGTTGCGCGGGATCAGACGGTTCAGCTGGCCATTTCTGGAAAAGACACGGATGCTTATATCATGATGTTCCAGAAATGTTCCCCGCTTTCTCTGGAGCTGCGCACGGCCATCGATTCTTTGGTTACGGAAAAGACGAATTCGGGAAATCAGTTGTCCAAAAGCCTGACCGCGCAGGGGGAACGCGCTTACGTGATTATGAGCGCGATTCTTCTGATTTCCATTCTGCTGTCCGTCCTGATCGCAGTCTTCATTTCGCGCGGAATCAGCAGACCGGTTTCCGAACTGCTGAGCGCGGCACGGAAAATGGCCGAAGGCGACTTGAAAGTTCGGGTGAAGGTAAAATCGAGGGACGAAATCGGCCAGCTGGGAAACGCGTTTGCGGAAACAATCGAAACTCTGAATCAGTACATAACGGATATTCAGTCCACACTGCTTCAGGTGGAACAGGGAGATTTAAACGTGGCGCGCCGTTTTGAGTATAAGGGCGATTTTATCCAGCTGCAAAAATCGATCGAAGCGATCATCCTGTTTATCAACGATACGATTACTCAGATGCAGCAGGCCTCTCAGCAGGTCGCAGGTGGTTCTGAGCAGCTGTCCTCCGGCGCTCAGGAGCTGGCACAGGGCGCGACGGAACAGGTGAATTCCGTGGAAAGGCTGTCCGCCGCGGTTGCCGAAATTTCAGCGCAGGTCAAAGAGAACGCGGAGCATGCGGAAAAGGCCAGCGCCAATGTGGAGGACGTGAACTCTGAAATAGAAATATGCAATCAGCATATGCAGAAAATGGTTCAAGCCATTTCCGGCATTCACGATTCCTCCCAGCAAATCGAAAAAATTATCAAAACCATTGAGGACATCGCCTTTCAGACAAATATTCTCGCACTCAACGCCGCTGTAGAGGCCGCGCGGGCCGGAAGCGTCGGAAAGGGCTTCGCCGTGGTGGCGGATGAGGTACGGAACCTTGCGGGAAAGAGTGCCGAGGCGGCGAAGGACACAACGTCATTGATTCATAACTCCATCGGCGAGGTGAAGAACGGGACCGTCATCGCGGATGAAACCGCGAAATATCTGCTTCATGTGGTGGAAAGTACAAAAGCTGTTTCTGAAATTGTAGGACACATTTCAAAGGCCAGCGTGAGGCAGTCGGACGCGGTTGAGCAGGTGAACCGTGACGTGGAGCGGATTTCCAGCGTTATTCAGACGAATTCCGCGACAGCGGAAGAAAGCGCGGCGGCCAGCGAGGAGCTTTCCGGACAGGCCCAGATCATGAAAGCCCTTGCGGAACAGTTTAAGCTCAGGGTGGAAGCGGCCGGTCAGAATCAGGCTGAGGATGAAGAAGAACCGGAAAATACCGTATCGGAAATTGCAATGCGTCAGGCGACAGCGCCTGTCTGATCCATGAAAATTCGTTCTGATACCATCTGGAGGTCTCTTGTGGCATGAAAATACCCCCAAAGTTATTTTCAGTATGTGCTACTGTCTGACTTTGGGGATGTTTCATCTGCACCGGATTGGTGGGTATGTTATAAACTCATGCAGGTCCCGTATATTAAGCTTTCTGACCTTTTCCGTAACGGGGATGGGGCGCACAGGAAAAAATTACGAGCGGTCAATCGACGCGTCTACGACTTCAAAGTGGTCCTGAATTGCGCGGACCGCGCCATCCTCGTCGTTGCGGCTTAGGGCGTCCACCAGCTTTTCGTGCGACAAATGGAGTTGTTCCGCCTGTTCATCATCCTGTACGATGCGCCCGTACATAATGCTGATAAAATCATTGATGGTCGAAAGCATGGCCATGAAAATCGCGTAGATCAGCTTGTTGCCGGCGGCTTCACAGAGAAGCGTGTGAAATTTCTGGTCGAGCAGGGAAGCTTTTTCAGCGTCCGGCTCCTCGCGCATCCGGCGTACCAGATCCGCCAGCTTGGCCGTCTGACGCGGCAGGATGCGGCTGGCCGCCAAGCGCGCCGTCTCGGATTCCAGCCCCCTGCGCAGCTGGCTCACCTGCAGGAAGTTGGTTTCTCCCATCATCATCATGATTCGGAGCGTTTCGCTCAGATTCTGCTCCAGGTCGCACGATATGAAATTCCCTCCGCCGTGTACGCTGGAGATGAACCCCATCATGCTCAGCGTGCGCATTGCCTCTCTTACGGAGTTGCGGCTTACGCCAAGCAGCTCCGCCAAATCCCGCTCCGAAGGCAGCCGCTCTCCCCGTTTGAGGTTTCCGCGCCAGATTTCGTCTTTAACGTAGGTAATCACCCGCTCATAGGTCTTTTCACTTTTTTCCGCTTTTGCATCCATAGAAACATCTCCCTGCAGCCAAGCTGCCTTTCCGTGGTATTCTGTAATCTGTGCAGAGAACCGCAGAATTATTTATCTCTACAGCATTTCCAGTTGATTCTGAACCAATTTATGTTTCTCCCCCCGCCGAAGGCAGGGAAGAAAGCGTTTTGTCTCGCAAACTGGAATGGAATTGCTGTAAGTTTGATTTTTAAATTCCATTATAACAATATATTATAGCATTTCTGTGTGTCTTAAACAAGAGTGCGTTCAACTGCAGCTACAGCATACGTCTGTAACCGCAGAAACAGCAGGCCGCCGGCTGGTTTCAGCCGACGGCCTGCTGCTAGTATGGATAAACGAGTATGGATAAAAAGGTGTAATCAAATTTATTTGACGCCCATCCAGCCCGAGACGACCATGCGCTGTACTTCGCTGGTTCCTTCGTAAATCTCGGTGATTTTTGCGTCGCGCATCATGCGCTCAAACGGATATTCACGGGTGAAGCCGTAGCCTCCGACCAACTGCACGCAGCGGCGAGTCACGTCGCTGGCGGTGTCGGCGGCAAAAAGCTTCGCCATGGCGGCAAGGTGGCTGTATGGGTCGCCGTCCTGTTTGGCCTGTGCCGCGCGGTACGTCAGCAGGCGGGCCGCGTCGATATGCGTCTGCATATTGGCCATTTCAAACTGCGTGTTCTGGAATTGGCTGATGCGTTTGCCAAACTGGATGCGCTGGGTAATATAGGGAATGGTCTGATCGATACAGCCCTGAGCGATGCCGACAGCTTGTGCGGCAATGCCGATCCGGCCGCCGTCCAGCGTCATCATGGCAACCTTGAAGCCCTTTCCGATTGCGCCAAGAAGATTCTCCTTGGGAATCTTGCAGTCTTCAAAAACCAGCTCGCAGGTGGAGGAGCCGCGGATTCCCATTTTCTTTTCGTGGGAACCGATGCGGAAGCCGGGAGTGTCCTTCTCGATAATAAAAGCGGAAATGCCCTTGGTGCCCAGACTCTTATCCGTCATTGCGAAAACAACAAAGACGGACGCAAAGCCGGCGTTGGTAATGAAAATTTTCGAGCCGTTGAGAAGCCAGAAGTCGCCCTTGTCCTCGGCAACCGTGCGCTGCATGGCGGCATCGGTTCCGGCGCCGGGCTCAGTCAGGGCAAAGGCGCCCAGCTTTTCGCCGGAGCACAGGTCCGGCAGATATTTTTGTTTCTGCTCCTCCGTGCCGAAAGCGAAGATCGGCCAGGCGCACAGGGAGGAGTGCGCGGAAAACATGGTGCTGGTGGCCGCACAGTGCTTTGAAATTTCCTCAACTGCAGCAATATAGGAAAGGTAGCTCAGGCCGGCTCCGCCCGCTTCTTCCGGGTAAGCCATGCCCATCATGCCCATTTCGGCAAGCTGATGCCAGGTTTGCTCGGGAAATTTTTCCTGCTCATCAATCTCCGCAGCGATCGGAGCGACCGACTTTACGCAGAAATCATGCAGCATATCAAGAATATCTTTTTCCTCATCGGTAAACTTAAAATTCATATTCAAAGACCCCTTTTCTTGTTAATCAGTCTCAGGCTTTTGCTTTTTTGATTTCGGCAGTCAATGCGGGAACAATCTCAAAGAGATTGCCCACAAAGCCGTAGTCCGCGACACCGAAAATCGGGGCGTCAAAATCTTTGTTGATCGCCACGATGACGTCGGAGGAGCTCATGCCGGCCAGATGCTGGATGGCGCCGGAAATGCCGCAGGCGATATACAGCTTCGGTCCGACGGTTTTTCCGGTCTGGCCGACCTGATGGGAATGGGTGATCCAGCCCTCGTCCACCGCCGCGCGGGACGCGCCGACGGTAGCGCCCAGCACGTCCGCCAGTTCATGGAGAATTTGAAAGCCTTCCGGTCCGCCGACACCGCGGCCGCCCGAGACGATGATATCCGCGCCTTCCAGATCGACAATTTCACCCGCTGCCTCACGAAGGGTTTCCAGCAGCGTGGTACGAATCTGGTCCGCGGACACATGGAAGTCCTCGCGGATGATCTCCGCCTTGTCTTCACAGACGTCCGGCTTCTTAAACACTCCCGGCCGCACCGTGCCGAGCTGCGGGCGATGGTCCGGGCAGAGGATTACCGCCATCAGGTTACCGCCGAATGCCGGTCGGGTCCAGGCGATATTGCCGCTGGCGTCGTCGATGTCCAGCGCGGTGCAGTCGGCGGTCAGGCCGGTGCCGAGGCGGCAGGACAGGCGCGGCCCGAGGTCGCGGCCATTCGGGGTAGCGCCGATCAGCATACTCGTAGGCGCATATTTTTCAAGCAGGTGCGCCAGCGCGGCGGTGTAAGCGTCCGTGGTGTAGCGCTGAAATTCCTCGCTGTCCACTACGATCACCTGGTCCGCTCCGTGAGCGCCCGCTTCTTTTACGGCTGCATCCGTATGGCAGCCGATGACAACGGACACCAGCTTGCCGCCCTGTTTGTCGGCCAGGCGGCGTCCGGGGTTCAGTAATTCTATTCCGACATTCTTGGCAGTGCCGTCTTCATTGGTTTCCAAAAATACCCAAAGGTCCTTGGTTTTGGCTTCCATTTCCGATCCCTCTCTTTCAAATCACGTGCGCTTTGCTCAGCAGCTCATACAGCTTGTGAGCGGACGCTTCGGTGGTTTCTTCCTTGACCACAACGCCGGCTTCTTTGCGCGGAGGCACATAGGTGCGCTTCACTTTTGTAGGCGAACCTTTCAGGCCGGCGTGCTCCGGGTCGATATTTGTCAGCTCCGCTGCGGTAAGCTGGGTGATCTGCGCTTTGCGTGCCGCCATCTTGCGTTTGATGGTGGGGAAACGGGGATCGAAAGAAGGTTTGGTGAAGGTAATCAGGCAGGGCGTCTGTACGCCGATGACTTCCTTGCCGTCTTCCGCCTCGCGGTAGACATGAAGGCCGTCTTCTGCCGATTTCACTTCCAGTGCGTAGGTTACCTGCGGGTAGCCCAGGTGTTCCGCGATTTCCGGGCCAACCTGTGCGGTATCGCCGTCGATCGCCTGCTTGCCGCAGAAGATCGCGTCAAATTTCGCGCCTTCCAGCTCTTCGACCTTTGCGATTGCCCTGCTCAGGATATAGCTGGTAGCCAGCGTATCGGAACCGCCGAAAATGCGGTCCGTCACCAGGTAAGCGTTGTCGGCCGCAATGGCCAGGCACTCCCGCAGCGCGTTCTCCGCCTGCTTCGGGCCCATGGAAAGCACCACGATTCTGGTGTCCGGCGCGTCGTCCCTCAGGCGTGCCGCCGCTTCCAGCGCGTAGCCGTCGAATGGGTTGACGATACTTGGCACACCGTCGCGCACCAGGGTGTTGGTGACCGGATCGATCTTGATTTCATTGGTATCCGGTACCTGTTTGACACATACTAGAATGTTCATATCGTTACTCCTTTTAAATGATTCTCCTAAAACGATTCTCCCTTTCTCGTCAGGTTTATACAAACCTTGCCGGGGTTCAAAATCAGCTTCGGATCAAATACTTTTTTAATACCGCGCATCAGCTCCATGTTTACCGGGCCCATTGCGCTTTCAAGGAAATGTACCTTCCCGTAGCCGATGCCGTGCTCGCCGGAAATCTGGCCGCCGAGCTCCACCGTCTTTTGGTAGAGAGCGCTCAGGAACTGATCAACCTGCTTCTTGAATTCTTCCTCTTCCATTTCCGTGGAGCAGGTGTAGATATGCAGGTTGCCGTCTCCGGCGTGGCCGAAATATTTTACCTCAAAATCATAGTTTTGCTTGATCTCATTGACATATGCGACATAGGACGCAATTTTGTTTACAGGAACGACCACGTCGCATTCATCCAGCAGCTTGGTCTGCTCCTCGATGCCCTCCAGGAAAGAGGAACGGGTCGCCCAGATGTCCTTCAGCTTCGGTGCCGTATCCGCCACCAGAACGTCCAGCGCGCCTTCTTCCAACAGCATCTCGGAGGCGCTCTCGACGATCGGGTCCAGCTCATCCATGGAGTCGCCGTCAAAAGTAACCAGCAGATAAGCGCCGACGTCTGTGCCGTCGATCTTGCGCGGGAAGACCTGTTTGCCCAGATACTCTTCGGAAGAAATCAGGATTTCCTTCTCAAAGAACTCCAGTGCCTGCGGACGGAAATGCTTCATAAAGAATTTCGGTACGGCGGAAATGCAGACCTCCAGATCCTCGAACGGAGCCATCAGGCTTACGGTGGCCTGCGGGGCGGGGATGAGCTTCAGGGTCAGTTCGGTGATGATGCCCAGCGTGCCTTCCGAGCCGATCATCAGGTTCGTAAGGCTGTAGCCGGAACTCGTCTTGGAAACCGTGCCGCCGAAACGGGTGATGTCGCCGTTCGGAAGGACTACGGTCATGGCGCGGACATAGTCGCGGGTAGCGCCGTATTTTACGGCGCGCATGCCGCCCGCATTGGTGGCAACGTTGCCGCCCAGGGTCGCCATCTTCTCGCCCGGGTCCGGAGGATACATGCAGTTGTGTTTCAGCGCGTCGTCGGCCAGCTGCTGCAGCAGGACGCCGGGCTGTACCGTGACCGCGAAGTTTTCAAGGTCGTAGGCCAGAATCTTGTTCATGCGCATGGTACAGAGAACGACTCCGCCGCAGACCGGGGTGCAGCCGCCCACCAAACCGGTGCCGGCGCCGCGGGTCGTGACCGGAATGTTGTGCTCATAGCAGATTTTCATGATGGCGGAGACTTCCTCCGTGCTCTGCACGTCGATGGTGACGTCGGGCATGCGGGTACCGTAAATGGGCATTTCGTCGCGGGAGTAGTCCGGGTTGACATCTGCGCCGGTGACCACGTGACCGGGCGCCGCTTTTTCCAGTTCAGCAAGAATCTCCTGTGTGACCGGATTATAATTTGCCATGATAAATCCTCCTGATAAAATATTTTTATAAAAGCTGTTAAGCCGATTCTCTCACCATAACGGAGATGCCGTTGGGGATCACGACCAGATGAGCGTCCACGCCTTTGATATCCCTTGCTTCCTTCAAAGCGGTGTCCACATCCGGGGCCCACGCGATCTTCATGTCTTCAATGGTCTTCCGCTGTTCGGGTTCCGTGACATAGATGACGTGGTGCTTGCACAGCACGCGGCAAAGGATCTGGAACTCCCACTGGTCGGGCTGGGTCCGGTCCTGCGGGGTGGCGAGAATCTGTTCTGTAAGCTTCTCCGGGGAAACGCAGTCGCGCAGCGCACGGTAAAAGCTTTCTCCACCGTGTCCGTCGCTGCAGGAGCTGACCATGATCAGCACGGCGCCGGGCGCCGCTGCGGCTTCCGCCGCGGTAAGGCCTTTTACGCTCTGGTAAATATTCTGGTCCAGCGGGTGACCTCCGTTGCTGGAAATCACGATATCGCCGCGCTGCTCCGGCTGTACCTGACAGTATTTCAGCAGCAGGTCGCAGCCCCGGCGGTGGGCGGTGATGGCGTCCCCGGCAAAGGCGGCGACCACATGCTTATCTTCGTCAATAATGACGTTCACTATGTATGCCAGATGCGCCATTTTTGCCGCGGCGAGCATATCCTTGTGCAGCGGGTTGCCGTCCAGGACGCCGGTGCGCGCGTAAGGCGAAGCGATAAATTCGGAGCAATGGTTGCCAAGCACCGTCACCTGATCGCAGACACCCGGCAGCACGCTCTTGCGCCCGCCGGAAAAACCGGCGAAGAAATGCGGTTCGATAAAGCCCTCGGCAACAAGCAAATCTGTTTGTGCCGCTATTTTGTCGATCACGCACGCCGCTCCGGAAGGAAGCACGCCGATCTGTACATTACCGGATGCGTCCCGGCTGTCATGGATTACGATTTTTTCATGCTCTACAATATCCCGGCCGAGCTTCGCCACCAGCTCTTCCTTGCCGGTCGGACGGTGGAAGCCGGTGGCCACCAGCAGCGTCACATCGATATCCGGGCTGCCTTCGCGCAGCTCGGCCAGCATAGCGGGAAGAATGTGCTTGCTCGGGACCGGACGCGTGTGGTCGCTGATAATGATCGTGCAGGTCTTTTTGCCGGCGGCCAGTTCCCGCAGATGGGGGGAGTCGATCGGATTGGCCATAGCGGCCAGCACCAGGCCGTCCTCCGTGTCGGCGGCTTTGAGTTCTTCCACATGGGATTCCAGTATTTCCGCATCGCTGAGATCCGTGTGCAGCGGCATCCCGGATTTGCCAAAGGGAATCATGACAGACATGAAAGCGCCTCCATTCTGAATTTTACACCAACCGTTTACAGATGCAAGCGGTAAAAACCACCTTAAAATTGGTAGCTCCACTTATGTATGCTATCATCTTACCACATTTTATTTTTAATACAATGCCAAAACGAGTGATTCTATTTTTCTGACAAAATTAAGCCTAGATATTCGTCAAATATACTAAAATATAGTTTTAGATATAACTTCATATAGACTTTATGCTAATTTGAGGATATAATGTGTCTAGTATAGAAATATTCTTTATCGGAGAGAGTTCGTTTTCGCTGATGCTTATTTTAAAATATCGCCGGAATGTTTGTCGAAACTGGTAGAACCAAAAGCAGGTAAACTGTGACTATTGCAGCCACTGAAATAAATAGGGGAGGTCTCTTATTATGCTTCAGTCCTATCTTGCTCTGGTGCCGATCGTCTGGCTGATTATCGCGCTTACCTATCTGAAAATGCCCGGCCACAAGGCGTGCCTCAGCGCGCTGGCCGTTGCCGTCGTTCTGGCGCTGACGCTTTGGCGCATGCCGGCGGCGGATTGCGCCACCTCCGCTCTGGAAGGCTTCGCCACCGCGCTGTGGCCGATCATTCTGGTTATCATCGCCGCCATTTTTACCTATAACCTTTCTTTAAAAACCGGTGCCATGGACATTATTAAGCGGATGCTCACAAGCGTTTCCGCCGATAAGCGTCTCCTGATCCTGTTGGTGGGCTGGTGCTTCGGCGGATTTTTGGAGGGCATGGCCGGTTTCGGTACTGCAATCGCCATTCCGGCAAGCATGCTTGCCGGAATGGGCATGAATCCGATTGAGGCCTGTGTGGTCTGCATGATCGCCAACGCCTTTCCCACCGCGTTCGGTTCCGTCGGCATCCCCACCGTTACCCTGCAGGCAGTGACAGGGCTGGATGTGTTGCCGCTGGCTTTTACGACGGTATTTCAAATGGTGCCGTTTATGATTCTGGTTCCGTTCCTGATGGTCATCGCGGGCGGGGGCGGCGTCAAGGCGCTGAAGGGCGTTGTGGGCATCACGCTGGTGTCCGGCCTGTCCTTCGTTCTGCCGGAGCTGGTTGTTTCCAGATTCCTCGGGCCGGAGCTGACCGTTATCGTGGGCTGCGTCGTCTCGCTGGCCTGTACCTTCCTGATGGCCAGGGCACGGAAAAATAAGCCGGTTCCCGCGGAGTACGATATGAGCGCGGGGATTGCCGGCACAGCGCAAAAGCAGGACGAACCGGCAATGCCGCTCGCGGTGGCCGGCCTGCCGTTTATTCTTATTTTCGTGCTTCTCTTGCTGACCTCCAAGCTGGTTCCGCCGGTCAACGGTTTCCTTTCTGTTTTCAAGTCCACCGTAAAGATCAGCACGGCCCCGAATGCCGGTCCTGTTTCTTTCAGCTGGATCAATACCCCCGGCATCATCATTTTTGTCGCCACGGTGATCGGCAGCCTTGTGCAGAAAGCCAGCGGAAAGATGATGTGGCAGGCGCTGACCGGCACGGTGAAGCAGATGTCTAAAACGATCATTACCATCATGTCCGTGCTTGCCGTTGCCAAAATTATGACATATTCCGGGATGATCGCCGATATGGCGCATCTTTTTGTCGTTCTCACCGGCCGCTATTATCCGTTTGTGGCGCCGGTCATTGCTGCGATCGGAGCGTTTGTCACCGGCAGCGGCACCAACACCGAGGTGCTGCTGGGAACCCTGCAGACGGTTGCCGCACAGCAGATCGGCGTTTCCAAGTACTGGCTCGCCGCGGCGAACTCTCTGGGCGCCGGCGTCGGTAAAATCATGTCTCCCCAGTGTGTTGCTACTGCGGTGGCGGCTGTGGGCCTCGTCGGTCAGGACAGCAAAGCGCTGCGTGCGGTCCTCAAGTGGGCGCTCATTATGCTTGCGATTGCCTGTGTGGTAGTCGGCTTCGGCGTTCCTCTTTCTCCTGCCTGAACACTGCCGGCGGTTTCCGGGTGTTTTGGATACAGCCGGACATCCTTTCAGCACATCAGAATTTTTATTTACAAACAAGCTTGGCATGCATAGCCATACAGTTCCTTTCAGCGACCTAAGGAGCCTTTCTTCCGCCGATGTTTCAGCGGAAGAAAGGCTCCTGCTGTTCTATGGGCACACGAAACGATTTGCCTTTTCGGCTGGGGGTTATAGAATTGTTTATTGTTTAGATTCGGTATTTGCAGTATAATATAGCCAAATTATGAATTTTCTGAAGTTGGGGATTCACTTCCGACTTTTCTACGACCGGCAATGTGTCCCTGAAAGCAAAAATGATTTTCGTGGTTTGTTTGGGACAGGCAATTGAAAAACTGGTTAAATGAGGTGTGAAATATGAGCCAAAAAGAGTTTGAACGGGAAAGCAAAGGACAGAAACCTGTACTGGCAATTTGCTACGATTTTGACAAAACCTTATCGCCGAATGATATGCAGGCACAGGGTTATATTCAATCGGTAAGATATGACGTGGGAGATTTTTGGACGGAATCCAACGAACTGGCCGAAAATAACGAGATGGATCAGAACCTGGCGTATATGTACAAAATGGTTCAGACAGCGGAGGGCAACATCGTCTTTACCAAAGAGAGATTGACTGACTACGGCGCACAGGTTACTTTGTTTCCCGGTGTGGAGGACTGGTTCAAAAGAATCTGTGAATATGGGACTGCCAAAGGGGTTATTGTTGAACACTACATTATTTCTTCCGGGCTGAAAGAGATGATTGAGGGGACATCTGTTGCCAAACAGGGTGTTTTCAAAAAAATATACGCCAGTTCGTTTTACTATGATCCCCAAACCGGCGTTGCAAAATGGCCGGCGCAGGTCGTGAACTATACAAATAAAACACAGTTTTTGTTCCGAATTGAAAAAGGAGTTCTGGATATCAACGACCAGGGTGTCAATGATTCTTTTGCCCCTGAAGAAATGCGTGTACCGTTTCGCAATATTGTCTATATTGGCGACAGCGACACCGATATTCCTTGCATGAAACTTGTGAATTCCTACGGCGGGCATTCCATTGGTGTTTATAATGCTGCGACGAATGATAAATCTAAAGTTTATAAAATGATGCACGACGGCAGGATAAAGTACTATGCACCGGCTGATTATTCAGAAGGAACAGAATTGGACAACTTGGTGAAGTCAATTATTGACCGTACGGTTGCCAACGAGGTTTTGGAAGATATTTACTATCAATGTAAAAAGGAAAATTTGGTAGCGGATAAACAAAACAATGAAGAAGGCCGCAAAAAAACGGATTTATTCATTGCACTGGAAAGCAGCAGAAGCTTTGCAACGACACATTCCACAATAAAAGAACTGAATAGCTTTGACAATTGGACGTTAGACGAAAAGGAACTGCTATTTAACATTGCGGTTGAGAATAGCCAGGTGTTTTATGTCTTGGGCGATTTGGATGTGAAAATTTTCTATCAAAATCTGCTTAAGAATATTTCAAGGCTTACGGAAAACGCAAAAAAAGTAAAGGATACAATTGAAAATAAAATGTCGGAGGATTAAGGAAATTATTTGATAGGAGAAATACAATGGAATGTAAAATTATAACAGAGCCGGGCCGGATGAATAAACTCCAATATCCTGCCGGACCGCCGGGACATAAAAACAGCTTCATGGCCTTTCGACCATGGAGCTGTTTTCTGTCTGACGGTCATTCTTCCCTGAATTTTACCGTCAGCAGGACGGACGGGCGCTTTTTCGGTACTCCTTCGGGGAGACGAAGAGATGCTGCTTGAAGACAGTACAATAGTAGCTTTGATTGCAAAAGTGATAAAAGCTTGCGATATCTGCGATTTCGTAATCGGTGTAAGCGATGAAATAGGTCGATTCCTCGATTCTCCGCCGTGCGATAAAGTCGGTAAGCGAGCATCCGACCTCTTTTTTGAAGATACTGCTCAGATAATTCGGATGCACAAACGCGTGTTTCGCAATATCGGCCAAACTCAGTTTTTGCGTCAGGTTGTTGTTGATATATTGCAGCGCGGAAAAGATAGGTCGCGAATATTTTGCCGAGGTCTTATCCTTTGCCAGCTTGATGAACTCTTTTAACATTTCCTGCTCAAAGTTGCGCACCTCGGAAATGCCGTTCATCTTTTCAATCTGCTGAATAAAAGTGTCGCTGTAGGTAAAAGCGATATCCGGGAACACCCCGGCTTCGATCACCGCGCGAGTAAAAAAGGAGCAGGAACAGATGATTGAGTTTTTGAGGGAGCGCAGCGGGTCCTTTGCCAAGACCGCACGGCTGAGCAGGTTGATTTCCATCAGTGTGTTCAGCGCACCGTCTGTATCGTAAATCTTGATTTGGTTGACAATCTTTTTCTCCAGAAAAAACGGCGGGTGCGAAAACATCTTTTCCTGATTCTTATGGGTGTTCTGAAAGTATTCCTGAATAAATCCGACTTCCTTGCCGATCGGGTGGGAATCCGGTGTTCTGTTCATGTTTCTGGCATTGAAAAGCGATGCGATCAGTTTTCCGCAATAATAATATGTTTGGGGAGTGATTTCGTTGATGCCCTGATAATAGGATTCCAGCTTTTGCTTTAATTTGATCGGGATTTTTTTACTCTGGATCATGTTAACGATCATACCGTCCCGTACCGGCTCTGTCAAAAAAGGCCCCGCGGCTACAACGTAAGTATCGTCAAATACATATACAACGAAAAGCTCGCCAAACTCACTGGAAAGATATTGCACGGTATTGTATTCGTGGGGACTGTATTGAATAGGTAAGGAGGATTCCCCTGTAATGATTTGCCCGGCTGTTGCCAGAGCTTCGGGAAAGGATTGCTCGATTCGATCATTTTTTAAGATACTGACGGGAAGCCGGGTTGCATAATAAAAGACCTTCACTTGCTCAGATAAATCAAATTCGAGCATAATTCACACCTGTTCAACTTTATTTTAGATATATTTTTATATCTTATGAAAATTATAACATTAATCTTAATATTTTGAAATACGGATCCCCTTTTTTACGTTATGATAAGATCATTCTCAATGGGCATACAAAAACAAATCTAGGAGGATTGTAATGATGAAAAAGATACTAGCGGCATTTTTGGCAATTGCCATGGCAGTCGGTATGACCGCCTGCGGGAGCCAGCCGGCAAGCTCCTCAAAATCGGCCGATACAGAGAGCCAGGCCGCCGAATCTAAAGCAGAGGCGGCAAACGGACCCGTCACATTGAAATTCGGCGCACAGGCGGATTCCACCCCCGCCACACAGGCCGCTGTAGATGCGTTTAACTCGTCCCAGACAAAATATAAAGTGGAGTGGGAACAGTTCACAAATGATTCCGCGCAAATGCACGACCAGCTTTTAACGTCCCTTTCCTCCAATTCCTCCGATTACGACGTCATTTCACTGGATGTCGTGTGGGCCGGCGAATTTGCCGCGGCAGGGTACCTTTCGCCGCTGGATGTTAAAATGAGCGAGGCAGGCTACAAAAAGACAGATTTTAACAAAGGCTCTATGGACTCCGGCAATTATCAGGGCAAGCAGTACACTCTGCCGTTTTTCCCCGACGTTGCCATGCTGTACTACCGCTCCGACATTGTCTCGAAAGAAGACGAGGAGAAACTTGTCAGCGGCAGCTATACATATGACGATCTTTATCAAATGGCTGCAAAATACAAGGGCCAGAAAGGCACTGCCGACGGTTACGCGTTTCAGGCAAAACAGTACGAGGGCCTGACCTGCAACGCCAATGAATTTACCGCGAACTTCCAGGACATTAAGGGCGGGCTGCAGATGATGAATAAATTCATTACTTCCAAGGTTGTGCCCAGCGACGTTCTGAACTATAACGAAGGTTCGACCGACGCCAGCTTTAAAGACGGCAAGAGCGTATTTTCCCGCAACTGGCCGTATCAGTACGGCTTGATCAAAGCCGGAGACGTGGCGGTCAAAACGGAACAGGTCGGGATCGCGCCGCTGCCGAAGGGCGGCTGCGTAGGCGGCTGGCTGTTAGGCATGAACGCAAAATCCAAAAATGCGGACGGCGCATGGGAATTCATCAAATATCTCGCGGGGCCCGACGGGCAGAAAATCATGTCGACAAAGGGCGCTTATCTTCCGGGCTACAACGCGGTGATGAAGGATGAGGAAGTCATCAAGGCGAATCCGCTGCTTACCATGGAAGGTTTCCAGAAGGCGCTGAACACGACCATTGCGCGGCCGGTTTCCGCCCAGTACTCCAAGACAAGCGATACCATTCAGATCAATATTCATAAATATCTGTCTCTTATACACATCTGACGCTGCCGACGAATTAGACGGTG